>JAHRWY010000077.1:0-25288 GCA_019104935.1 Kaistella sp. | reverse complement strand
GGTTTTATAAGCCTGTTCGTAACGGTTTAGGGCCATAATCGCATTATCCAGATTCGCTTTTGCACCTGAAACATTTACATTCAGTTTTTCACCGGCAAGTCTGCCGATACTTTGTCCGGCTCTTACATAACTTCCTTCTTTAACGTAAAGAGAAATAAGCTGCCCGCCCATTTCTGCGGAGATCTGCGCCTGGCGGTTTGGAAGGAAAGTTCCGTTCACAGAAAATTCTCCGCTTACATCTTCGGTTTTTACAATGGCGGTACGCACTGCTACGTCCTTGTTTTTCTCTGCTACAACAGCCACTTTCTCTTCGTTGCTTTTTTTGTTGCGCTGAAGGATAAAGAAAAAAGCCACACCAATCCCGAGGATGGCCAATATTGTAATGATGGTATTTTTTTTCATAGTTTATTAATTAATATCGTTTAAAGTTTTTAGTTTACCTTGAGATTTCAGCAGGTCGATTTCTGCAAGTTTGTAATCGAGTTTTGCTTTTGTAAGATTATTTTTTGCTTCGGTGAGATCTCGCTCCGCATCCAAAATATCATTAAGTGTAGCGAGACCGTGCTGGTAATTGCTTCTTGTATTGGAGAGCACGTTTTCGGCCAGCTTTACGTTTTCTTCCTGCATGCCGATCATGGTCATGTTATTCTCCAGTTTAGTAATCGCATTTTTATGTTCAAGATCTAATCCAAGTTGTGTTTCTCTTAAATCTGCCTGGGCTTTTTCAATTTCAATTTTGTTCAGTTCAACCCTTGATTTTGTCGCGAAACCGTTGAAAATAGGAACTCGGATATTAAGCGCAATGGAAGCCATATCCGACCAATAAACGCCATCGTCTTTGCCGTTCCACAAAGGCATTTTTTGTCCTTGCCCAAGGAATCCGTAATTAGCGCTGAGGGCTGCGGTAGGATAAAATTCGGCTTCAGAAGCTTTTTTTTGCCATTCGAGCAGTTCGAGCTGCTTATTCATGAGTTTGATTTCGGTTCTTTCTGATAAATCGGCTGTTCGGTCCGGAAGTAATGCAGGTTCGAAAGTCTGTTCAGGCAACGTAATTTCCTCGGACATGGGCATCCCAATCATAAATTTTAAAGCATTTTCTGTAAGATCCACAGTATTTTCAAGTTGCTGAACTCCTGAACTCACATTATTTCTTGCAACCACTACCCTGTCGTAATCGATTTTTCTGGCTAAGCCTGCATCGTATAAACCTTTAATGATTTTAATGGTTTGGTTCGTGATTGAGAGGTTGCTTTCGGCATTCTTAAGCATTTGATCTGCCTGATAAACCTGAAAATAGGCGTTTGCCACTTTTTCGATAATCTGTTCTTCAGTAAGCTGGGCATTAATAAGGTAAAATTCTTTTGTAGATTTTGCCGCTTTCAATCCCACAAAAACCGATTGGTTAAAAAGATTTTGGGTAAGCTGTACCATGTTGCTGGAGGTCCATTTCTGTCCGAAAGAAACTTTTACCTGCTGTCCCGGAGCGCCAAACATTTCGCCTGGCAAAACCGTTTCCTGTAATAGCGGATTGTATGCCGTACTGCTGTTGAAACTTATATTCGGATAAGCATTGGCCTTTACTTCGGCAATCTGTGCATCTCCTTTCCTTATGTTCAGCCTTGCTTTTTCAGCCTCTGCTTTATGCTGTAGTGCGTAGGAAATGGCTTCAGGAAGGGTAAGGACTTTAGTTTCCTGACCAAAGACGAGGCCTCCACACAGGATGAAACTTAAAATTATCTTCTTCATTATTTTAAATTGTTATATTTTTTTAACTGTTCTTTTCCTTTTTCGGTTGTAATTGCGTTCATGTAAAACATAAATGCTTCGTTGTTGTATTCGGTTCTGTCAATTATTGAGGTGTCCAGGAACGGTGAGCTGTCGTAGGACATTGCAAGCTGAAAGAATAATTTCGCATAAATGGTTGCATTGAAATCTTCACGGTAATAGCCCTGTTGGCGGCCTCTTTCAATATTATGAACCATTACTTCCGAAAATTTTTCGGCGAAATCCATCATATGTTTGTTGAAAATGGCAGGATAATATTTGATGAGTTGCCGAATAAGAAGCGAATTATTAGACTGTACCGCTCTTTCAATATGTTCATCACGGCAGAACATACGGTCTACCGCATTTTCTACCTGAATATCGAGTTCTTTAAGTTTTACGATGGCTTCTTCGAGTTTAAATGCGAGAACATCTTCCAAAAGTGCTTCTTTATTTGCATACTTCTGATAAAGCGTTTTTTTCGACATTCCGAACTCTTTTGCAATATCATCCATCGTAAGCGTCTTTGCACCGTTATCGATGAAAAGCTCCACTACTTTTTCCAGAAATTTTTTATCCATTGATGATAATTTTGCTGCAAATATACAACGATGGAAACTAGTAAACCAAAAAAGTTTCCTAGTTTTTTAACTGGTATTATTAATTTGATATATTGAAGATATAAATGCAATAGGTGTAATCACCTCACAAATCATTGTTTATGGTGATATTTTAATTTTCATTTGAATAGGTGATTTTTTTATTTTCTAATCATTCTACATTTGTCTCACAAACTAACCAATAAAATTTTTTAACCATGAAAAAATTATTTGCAAGTGTTATTACACTTATGACTTTCGGATTCGGATATTCTCAAGGGAATATTGATGTATCAACCCAAGTAGGGAATTTAAATGAGGGCTATGTTACCCAAACAGGTTTAGTAAACCTTAATTTACTTACCCAGGACGGAAACCGTAACATTGCTACCATTGATCAGGTGGGAGCAGGTAACATGAATTTTGCGTTGAGTGATGGTAACAGAAACAATATAGATGTTGACCAAGTAGGAATTATGAACATTAATGATGTTGAGCAGCACGGTAACAGAAACTCGGCCTCAACTTCACAGCTAGGTCTATTGAATTATACTGAACAAATGCAAATTGGGAATAGGAATACCGTTTCATCTGATCAATCCGGTGCATTTAATGAAGCTTATCAATACCAGGATGGTAATCGAAATGATGCCAGTACAATACAGTTGGGTATGGGTAACCTTTCAGACCAAGAGCAAATCGGTAACAGAAATACAGCCACGTCGCTTCAGGTAGGTTTTGACAACGTAGTAAGACAAGAACAGTGGGGCAACCGAAATGACGCTGCCGCAACACAATTGGGATCAGACAATTATATTTGGCAAACACAAGATGGTAACGATAACAATGCGACTCATTTACAGCTAGGTAATGATAATTATGCAGATTCATGGCAAGTGGGTAACGACAATACCAACATGGGAATGCAAGTGGGAAATGATAACACGCTGTTCCAATGGCAAAGTGGAAATGACAACACCGCAATGGATTTACAGCTAGGTAATGACAACTATACATTTGTTGGACAATCCGGTAATAATCATTTACATTTAGGAACTCAAATCGGAAACAGTAATACACTGGTTAGCTTACAATCTAACTAATTTGTCTACATTCTTAATTATAGGGGAATCATCAGGTTCCCCTATTTTCTTTCCGTAACTTTTTAACGTTAAAGTTCCGGGTTAAATAACCCTTAGCACTACCTGAAAACTGTTATAAATAAAACTAACAAATAGCAGGGATATTTAAATCACGGGTAATAACTAATTTTATCTTCCTAACCATGAGTACTTTAGCAAAAATATTGTCTGTAAATCTGCTGATGTGCATTTTAGTTGTAACAGGCCAACAGTTTTCTTTTGAGAATATCAACAGCAAGAATGCTATGGCTATTGTTGCCCAAATACAGGATAACTCTATTTCGACTAAAAACTATGAGGTTACAACTGTGCAATATGGTACTCACAATTTTGCGGAAATATATGCCAACAGCAACACCAATCTCTCAGCCTTACAATTAGGTGATTACAATTATCTTAATTTCAATAATGTTTACGAAAAGACACGTGCAAGCGCTGTTATTACGACACAGGGAAATAATAATATTATTGATGTGGTAGGAAGCAACAGTATTTCTGAGAAAATGCAGTTACATGTAAAAGGAGATAATATGACGATATACATGAGAAACTATTAATTCTTAAAGATGAAAATTCTAACACCTATATTTTTTTTTCTTCTTGTGTGTTCTATTCAACAAATAAAAGCACAACAGGAAAAAAGTGAAATATCATCAAAAATCGAAAGTAATTTTATTGAAGGACAACTAACACTAAAGGCTACAGCAAGTAACCAGACAACCGCCTATCGAGAACTTAACTATCTTTTTGTTTCTATTAAAAAAAGTAAATCCGGTAATCTTTCGAACAACAAGCAGTCAGGCAAGTTCACATTAAAACCGGATGAAACCAAAACCCTCAGTCAGATGAGTGTTAACATTCAAAAAAATGATGCATTAAAGGTTTTTTTATTCATAAAAGAAGAGGAAACTGACAAGCCTGTATCTAAAGACAGTTTAGAGATTAACGCTAATATGTTTCAGGATAAAATCACGAATATCAATGAAAATGAAATTTTTGAATTAAAAGGTATTACTATAGATCAAACTAAGACAAAAGCAGGTAAAGATTTTTACGACCTTTTTTACCTTGAATATTCGAAATTGCCGGAGAAAATAAGCAGTGTTATTACCATCGATGAAACGCCGACTATGGGAAGGGGAAGCCAGATTTCTATAGGGTTAGAAGATAGAACCTTATACAGCTTTATTGCAAATCCAGGTGAAGATTATCTTACGGAACAGGCAACTTTAAGTGTAAAAATCATTCAGGATTACAACAGAAAAAAAAGTTTGATTAGAAATGAATTCAGATACTAAAAAAGCCAGCCATGAAAAATTATGTACTCATACTTTTATTTTTTGCTGTTTCAGGCATATCTGCGCAACAAATAGTTTATAAACCCATTAATCCGGCTTTTGGCGGTGATACATTCAATTACCAGTGGTTACTCAGCTCTGCAAATGCCCAAAATCAGTTTGATGACGGTGATAATAAATTTGGCAATTTACTGGATGATTTCAACTCGATGGACAGCTTCACACAAAGCCTGAACCGCCAACTTCTAAGTCAGCTTACAGGAAAACTTATCGATGACAAATTCGGAAACGGAGGCATTGCACCAGGAAAATACATGTTCGGTTCTCTTTTTCTTGATGTTTCGGAGGCATCACAAGGTTTGGTTATCAATATTCTCGATACCCAGACTGGTGAGCAATCTCAAATCATTATTCCAAGATAAAATACCGCTATGAAAATAATTACCCATTCTGTAAGAAACAATATTTTGTTTTTCCTGCTTTTTTTCTCTCTTCAAAGTTGCAGTACAATTTTTAACTTACCTGCAAATGGAGAAAAATCTACGCTGGGAGAAGTAACCAATTTAACTTCCGAGTTAAAGCAGATTCCACCGCCTAAGGAAAAAATCGTAGTCGGAGTTTATAAATTCAGAGACCAAACAGGCCAGTATAAACCTTCGGAGATGGGAAATAACTGGAGTACAGCCGTTCCACAGGGCACTACAACAATTCTTATAAAAGCTTTGGAAGACAGCAAATGGTTTATTCCCATCGAAAGAGAAAATATCGCAAATCTTCTCAATGAAAGACAAATCATACGCTCCACCCGCCAGGAATACTCAAAAGAAAGTGATAAAAACGTACAGACGCTGCCTCCACTGCTCTTTGCCGGCGTTTTGCTTGAAGGCGGAATTATTTCTTACGACAGTAATGTAATGACAGGAGGTATTGGAGCGCGGTACTTCGGAATTGGCGGATCTACACAATACAGACAGGACAGGATTACAGTATATCTGAGAGCAGTATCAACTTTAAACGGTGAAATTCTTAAAACGGTGTATGTGTCCAAAAATATACTTTCCACGGGAGTTAGCGGGAATTTTTTTAAATATATAGATACGGAACGCCTGTTAGAATCCGAAGTAGGATTTACACAAAACGAACCCATACAGCTTGCGGTAACTGAAGCCATTGAAAAAGCGGTAAAAACACTGATTATTGAAGGGGTACAGAATGATATTTGGGGGAATGCTGTTGATAAAAAAGATCCTGCCGTAAATCATTTGATAAGCACTTACACCGCAGAAAATGAACTCAATAATCAAAGGCTGTTGGGAAATAAGGTGAAAAATTCAATAAGAAAAGCAATATCAGTTTCTGCATCTGTAGAAAGTCAGCAAATTAACGGAGACTATAAAAATGCCGAAAATAAATTGGGCAGTAAAATTGGCATCAGCATGGCCTTAAACGATAATTTCAGTCTTGAAGCCAGCATAAACAATATTAAAATTAAAAATATTGCAGTACTCAATAGAAACTTTGTGGGACCGGAACTCAATTTACAGTATATGTTCTTTCCTCAGTTCAAGTTTACGCCGTTTGTTTATGCGGGTGTAGGAGCTTTGTTTTCGGAATATAAACCATTTTATAAAGCTAATCTGGGCGGAGGTATAGATTATATTATCAGTGGTAATTTTTCTACAAGACTTTACTATCAGTATGATTATGGATTCCGTGATAAACTGGATGGTTTGGTCAGTGGAAAACAGAACGATAATATTATGAGAATCGGTCTTGGTCTTAATTACTATTTCGGTAATAAATAAAACTAATAAATTATGAAAGCGTTATATACATTTATACTCATCAGTTTATTTTCACTCACTTTGTTTTCATGCAAAGAAGAAATAGTAGATCAGGTTCAGACCGGCACCATTAAAGGTAAAGTAGTTCGAAGAGGAACCAACGATCCTTTAAAAAATGCAAAAATTACTACTTCCCCATCTACAAATACTGTTTTTACGGGAGCAGATGGGAGTTTTGAAATTACAGACGTACCTATCGGTGATTATTCGGTGAAAGCAGAGATTTCGGGATATCTTAACAATTTTCAGTCTGCGAATCTTAAGAACAGCGGTCAGCTTGTAACCCTGGCATTCGAAATGGATGATGATGAATCATTAAATACGGCTCCTTCGGATCCAGAACTTTTGAGTCCTTCAGATAACGCCCAGGATCAGCCTCTTACCGTTCAGCTCTCGTGGAAATCTACAGATCCGGATTCGCTGGATGTTCTGAAGTACAAACTGATCGTAAAGAATAATTTAAATACTAATGTAATTGAAATAAATGATTTGAAGGAAACCACGTACACACTTAAAGATCTGAAATATGGTGTAAGTTATTTTTGGCAGGTCGCTGTGAATGATGGAATCCACAGTGATGTGTATAGTGCTGTATTTAAATTTACAACCAACAAGGTGCCGCAAAACAGATATCATTTTGTAAGGAAAGAGAACGGAAATCTTATCATTATTTCCAGTGACGAGAACGGCGCAAACTATAACTTAACCGATGCTGTATTCAATAGCTGGCGGCCTCGAAAGAATAACAATGCGGGCCTTATTTCTTTTTTACGTACTGAAGGTGGAAACACCCATATATTCACGACGAAGCCTGATGGATCAGAAGTTTTTAAAGTGACGGCAATTCCGGTAGCAGGGTTTAGCAATACTGAACTCGATTATTCCTGGAGGACTAATGGAAAAGAATTTGTGTACCCTAGTTTTTCTAAACTTTACAGAATAAATAAAGATGGCAGCGGGCTCGAACTGGTTTACACCACACCAGACGGAAGTTTTATTACTGAATGTGAATGGAGTTATGACGGAAGTAAAATTGCCTTAAAAACAAATGATCCCAACGGCTATAATGTGAAAATCTTTATAATTGATTTGCTTGGAAATACAATAAAAACAATTCTCGAAAACGTTCCTGGTGCAGCGGGTGGCCTAAACTTTTCAGTAGACGGTAACCTATTACTTTACACTTATGATGTTTCCGGACATCAGGATGATAATTACAGACAGCTCAATACCCACCTTTTTATTTATAATATGCAGACCGATACAATACTCGATATTTCGGAACAAAGCGAAAAACCCGATGGCAGCAATGATTTGGATCCACGATTTTCTCCTAACGATGCCGAGGTAATTTTCACAAACACTTCGAATGACGGTATATCTGTGAAAAATGTTTTAAAAATTACTTTACAGGATAATTCAAGAACCACTTTATTCACAAATGCAGAAATGCCGGACTGGGAATGATGTTTTTATTTGGATGAGGATTTTATTATTCCTCAATGTGTTTTTGATAAAGCAGAGAAATTTACTCTGCTTTATTTATTACATATTTCCGAATTTTAAATGTAGTACTAAGGAGTTTTGTGGATATATCGCGAAAGTTTTATCCCTAAATCCGTCCAGACCAGTTTAGAGTTGGCATTACGTTCCAGATGATAGTCTGCATCAGAAATTTCGGTGAGAATCGCTTCAATATTGGCACCGTGAATAAATCGGGAAAAACTTTCCCATTTAAAGCCTCCGGAATCTATTTTTTTGTAAACCAAAGTTTCGTTTCCATAATTCTGAAGAAGGGCGAGGCGAAACATTTCGGAACAGTAATCCAGAAAACTTTTCTGCTTTTCACGGTTCCAGCCTGCAATATTACGTCCCCAAAAAACGATGTTTTTCAAAAACTCAGGTTTCTTTTTCACTTGAAATGCCTCCCTAACCCACATCACGAAAAGCTCTTCGAATTCGGTATCACCATTTTCTGAAAGAAGAATTTTCTGTGCAATGTTCCAGTCTCCCTGAGCCTGAAATACTGTTTCTTTCAGCTTTTCCTCTTCAATTTTGTAATTGTTTTTCAGGAAATTTTCGATGTCGGGATCTTCAATTCTGGGAATTTCAACCAACTGGGTTCTCGATAGAATTGTGGGTAAAATAAAATCGATGTTTTCAGCCGTTAAAATAATCAACGTGTCTTTTGGTGGTTCTTCCAGAAACTTCAGGAATTTGTTGGCTGCAGAAACATTCATCTTATCCGCCTGCCAAACGATAAGGATTTTGCTTCCGCCTTCAAAACTTTTCAGCGCGAATTTTTTGTTCAGTTCATCAACTTCATCTGCATAAATAGTGAGTTGCTTGTTCTCGGACTCCAGAATTTTCGTCCAGTCTTCATTGTTTGAGTAAGGATTGGCAAGAATCATTTCCCTGAAACTTTCAAGGAAATTATCGGAAAGTCCGCTGCTTTTTTCTTTAAACACAGGAAAACTGAAATGTAAATCCAAATGATTAAGATGTTCTACCTTGGAGGATGAGTGTTCGTTTTCTTTTCTGAAAATTTCCTTTGCAAAAGCCATTGCAAGCGACAAAGTTCCGTATCCTTCTTTCCCGATGAAAAGCTGAGCATGACTTACCCTGTTGCTTGCAATGCTGTCTCTCAGGAGTTTTTTAAGGTTTTCCTGGCCTACGATCTGTTCCCAATTCATTTTTCAAAGATAAAAATTTTGAATCACATCCCGACTGCCGGGCTATATTAAAACAATGGTCTTGAAGAAATATTTTTACCCTAATGAGGTTCTTCACCAGATATTTCAATGAACTGAATTTCTGTTTCGTTGCCAGCAGTACCCTTAACAAACTTTAACCAAAGTAAATTTCCTCAATTCAGTATTATTTAAGATATTTGCGCATTATTTTTAAAAATAGAGAATGAAAAGATTTTTTGTATTACCACTCGCAGCAGCGGGATTTTTCCTGAATGCTCAAACGATTGGTAATTCTCCTTACGCTGCCTTCGGAATCGGGGATGTGAAATACGATAACACCACTGATGTGAATGCGATGGGTGGCATTTCTACTGCTTATATCTGGGATTTCAATAATAATTTTAATTTTGCCAATCCCGGTGCAAATAAAAATTTAGAACTTACCACCATAAAAGTTGAGGGAACCAACGAAAATAATTTTTTCAAATCCGATTACGACAATTCGAATGTTACCAAACATTCTTCTTATCTCTCTAATATTGCCATTGCTTTCCCTTTATCGCCAAAAGTAAAATTTGGAATGGGTTACCAGCCTTACAGTTCCAAAAAATATTCTGTCCTCATTCAGGAAGATTTGGAAGATAATGTAAAAAGAGCCAACATTTTTCGTGGTGAGGGTACATTAAGTACGGTTCAGGCCGCATTATCTTATCAGATTTCTCCCGAACTTGGTTTAGGATTCAGAACAAATTTCTACTTCGGAAATTTATATGATATTAATGAACTCACCTATTCCAACGCGGAGTTGATTAATGGTTACGAAACCAAAAATAAGATTAAAACCTTCAATTTCACGCTGGGATCTGCGTATCAGAAAAAATTTGGTACCGACAGAAAACTTACGTTAGGGGCAACTTACACCTTCGGGAACACCGGTGAAATGGAAACCAATTATACCAACAGCACCTATTATTACAGTACAGGAAATCAAAAAGAAAATATTAGCATTATTGACGAGGATTTCAGTACAGATAAAAACCTTATTCCAATGGAATTTTCGTTCGGTGCCGGTTATGGCCGCGATGCGAAATGGTTTGTAGGAACGCAGGTAGACTATAAAAAGGGCGAAACGATTCAGTTTTTAGGACAGCCTTTCACGAACCAAAATTCTTACAGAATTGCAGCCGGAGGTTGGTATCTGCCAAACTTCAATAACTTCAGAAATTATTTCTCGAGAGTAACTTACCGTTACGGAGCTTATTACGAAAAAGGAAATCTATCATTCAACGGAACCAATATCAATCAGTTTGCTATAACAGGAGGTGTTAGTTTGCCTTTCGAAAACCGAAGTGCAGCCAGAATGAGTGGTATCGACCTTGGTTTGGAAATCGGAAAAAGAGGAACGCTGGAAAATAATATGATTCGCCAGAATTTTGTAAACCTGAGAATCGGACTGAATTTCGCCGATAAATGGTTTAATAAACGTCTTTATGATTAAGAGATGAATTTTCTTCTTAAAATATTCTATAAAAATATAGCCGCCCTACTGGGTTGTGCTATATTTTTTGGTTTAATTTCCTGTGATGAAGATTTAACGGCGATTAATAAAAACAACAATACCAACTTCCCTTCGCAGATCATCAACAACGCCAATATTGTGCAGCGTGATTCGGGAATGATCAAATTACGTGCTACCGCACCACTTATCGAGAAATTCGAATTTATTGACTCGCCCTATATTGTAGCAAGAAAAGGAATCAATATTCTTTTTTACGACAAGAAAAAACCGAAAGAGCCCGGAAAAATAAAAGCGAATTTTGCCAAATTCAATGAAAAAAAGAAGTTTTACGAGGCCAAAGGAAATGTAAGAATAACTACAAACGAAAATCAGATGTTCGCCATGCAGTCGGTATTTTGGGATCAGAATAAAAGACTCATTTACACTTCGGATACCGTTTATGTAACCGATAAAGATGGCTCCACACTTGTAGGCGCAAACGGTATGAAAGCCAAGGACGATTTCTCCGAATATACCTTCTACAACAATTCCGGCAACATTAACGCAAAAAAAATCCCCGAAAAAGGAAGATAATTTTCGTAAATTCGAAAAAATCTTTTCTTATGACCTTTCATGCAATCGGGTTAATGTCTGGAACAAGCCTCGATGGACTTGATATTTGTTTTGCCAAATTTCAGCACCTTAATTCCGAATGGAACTACAGTATTCTTCATGCTGAGACACTTCCCTATACTTCTGATTGGGCAGAAAAACTGAACAGTGCAATTCTCTTAAAACCTGATGAATTATTGGCCCTGAATGCTGATTATGGCTTCTATCTTGGTCAAAAAGTAAAGGAATTTATCTCCAAAAATTCATTAACGGAAATCGATTTAATTGCATCTCACGGTCACACTGTTTTCCATCAGCCGCAACGCAAATTTACTTTACAGATTGGTGATGGAAGGGCAATTAGGATTTTAAATAATATTCTAACTGTGTACGATTTCCGTAGCCAGGATGTGCTTATGGGAGGCAACGGCGCGCCGCTCGTACCGATTGGTGATGAACTGCTTTTTTCTGAATTCGACGCGTGCCTTAATATTGGCGGATTTTCGAATATTTCTACCAAACAAGAAGGAAAAAGAATCGCTTTTGATATTTGCCCGGTAAATATTGTTCTCAACAAATACGCCGCCGTTCTCGGGAAAAATTACGATGAAGACGGAAATATTGCAAGAAACGGTCAGATAAACGAAAAGATATTAGCTTCATTAAATTCGCTTGAATTTTACTCAGCGAAACATCCCAAATCTTTAGGAATCGAATGGGTAAACAAAAACATCATTCCTTTGCTGGAAAATGAAACGCCGGAGAATATTCTGGCAACATTCACCGAACATGCATCCGGGCAAATTGCTCAGGTTTTTAATCATTATCAGTTTAAAAACGTTTTGTTTACAGGTGGCGGCACGTACAACACTTATTTAATTGAGCGTATTAAAACCAAATCATCAACGGAAATAAAAATCCCTGCACCTGAACTCATCAATTTCAAAGAAGCACTTATTTTCGCATTCATGGGAGTTTTGAGGATGAATAACGAAATCAATGTACTTTGCTCTGCAACGGGAAGCACTGCCGACCATTCGTCCGGACTAATTGTTTGATCAGAAAATTTTAATTCAAAAACATAAAATATATGCAAATAGACATCAGAAAACTGGCCATTGAAGATTATGATGAGCTTAAAGAAACCATGCAGAAAGCCTACCCGGCAATGTCGGAAAACATTTGGTCTAAAAAAAGCATCCAAAAGCTGATCCGGATTTTTCGCGACGGCCAGATTTGCATTACTGTGGATGGCAAAATTGCGGCGGTTGCACTTTCACTCATCGTACAGTACGAGCTGTATGGCGACGATCATACGTACAAAGAAATCACGGGAAATTACACGTTCAACACCCATTCGGAAACCGGAAATGTTTTGTACGGAATTGAAGTTTTTGTAGATCCCGAATTCAGAAAACTTCGGCTTGCCAGAAGACTTTATGATGTAAGAAAAGAACTTTGCGAAACCCTCAACTTAAAATCGATAATGGTTGGCGGCAGAATCCCAAATTATCACCTATACAGCTCGGAACTTTCGCCAAGAGCCTATATCCAGAAAGTAAGAAATAAAGAAATTTATGATCCGGTGTTAAGTTTTCAACTCGCCAATAATTTTCTGCCGGTAAGAATTCTCAAAAATTATTTACCGGAAGATCAGCATTCTGAACAAAACGCGGTGTTGCTTCAGTGGAACAACATTTATTACAGCAAAAAGCCCAATACAATGCAGGATTCTGTCATTCGTCTGGGTTTGGTTCAGTGGCAGATGAGGCATTTTAAAAATCTGGATGCGTTTTTTGAGCAGGTAGAGTTTTTCGTGAATGTGATGGCAGATTATAAATCGGATTTCATCATGTTCCCGGAACTTTTCAACACGCCTTTGCTGGCGCCTTTCAATCATCTGTCGGAACGTGAAAGCATGTTCAAACTCGCTGAATTGACCGAAGAAATCAAACAGAAACTTTCGGAATTTGCCATCGGTTACAACATCAACATCGTTGGCGGAAGTATGCCTCTTGTTGAAAATGGCGAACTGTATAACATCAGCTACCTGCTTCACCGTGACGGAAAAATTGATGAACACCGAAAAATTCACATCACGCCCAATGAGAAAAAATATTACGGGATGAAAGGCGGTAACGAGATCAAAGTCATCGACACCGATTGTGGAAAAGTGGGATTGGTTATCTGTTATGATGTGGAATTTCCGGAACTGCCAAGGATTTTAGCAGATCAGGGGATGAAAATTTTATTTGTTCCTTATTTAACCGATACCCAAAATGCCTACACCCGCGTTCGTCACTGCGCGGCGGCAAGAGCTATAGAAAATGAATGCTATGTTGCAATCGCCGGGTGTGTCGGGAATTTGCCGGGTGTAAATAATATGGATATCCAGTTCGGCCAGGCGGCGGTTTTCACGCCTTCAGATTTTGCTTTTCCGTCTAATGCCATTAAAGGTGAAGCTACTCCAAATACAGAAACGACACTGATTGTAGATGTAGATCTGAATCTGCTGAAAGAACTGCATCATTATGGCGCTGTGCGGACAATGACAGACCGCAGATTGGATTTGTACGACACAGTGAATTATAACAGTGATACAGAATAAAAATAAAATCCCGAAACTGTTTCAGTCTCGGGATTTTTTATTTTTGAAAATTCTTTTTTAAAGCTTAAATTCAAGTTTTACGTTGAAGAATCTGCCTGTCAACCGTACCGGAACCGGATAGTTGTAACCTGTAGAAACATCATTCACCCACTGGTTTGCAACCGTATTGCTGATATTGAATGCATTGAAAATCTGAACACCTAAAACCAGTTCATTGAAATTGCTCCAGAATCCTGAGTTAACTTTATTGTCTTTTTGATCAATGAAAACTTTAGATAAACCGATGTCAACTCTTTTATAAGAAGGTAAAGTTCTTTGGTATCTGTAGGGAGCTTCGAAATCAGGCTTTCCGTTTTCATCTAAAGAAATTGGTGTTCCTGAAGGTAGTCCGTTGGCATAAGTTAAAGTTAGATTTACCCGCATTGAGGGGAATTTCGGCATATAATCCTGATAAAACATCGAAAACCTGAACCGCGGATCTGTAGGTCTTGGGATATTTCCTTTTCCCTCAATATTTTCGTAAACCCGGGCGTAACTTGCAGAAATCCAGGAATCCACCCCCGGAACAAATTCACCGAATAAACGGGTGTCGAGTCCATAAGCATATCCTTCTGCATTGTTTTCACCGGAATAACGGATTCTTACATTATCAAGATAATATGGAATCAGGTTATCCATTTTCTTGTAATAAACCTCAGTCGTTAGTTTGAACGGTCTGTCAACCATGCGGAACTCGTAATCATTTGATAAAATCACCTGCATGGAACGTTGAGATTTAATATTGGAATTAAAGTTTCCGTCCAGATCCTTGATTTCTTTATAAAATGGCGACTGGTAATAAATTCCTCCGGAAATTTTAAAGAGCATATCCATATCCCAGTTGGGTTTTATAGCAAACTGTGCTCTTGGAGAAATGATGGTTTCATCATTAAAATCCCAGTGAGAAGCACGAACTCCTGCATTCAGGAAAACCCTGTTTTCACCCCAGTAAAATTTCTTTGAAAACTGCGCATATCCTGAAAGTCTTGTAGGCTCAATATGATTTGCACCTGCGATATTATAACGCAAACGAAGCTGCGAAGGATCCAGAACACCAGGATTGGTGTAATCTCTCGGCGTGCTGTAACCCAAAGAATCTACAAGCTGCCATTCATTGGTGAAGTCTTTCAGGTTTTCTTTTTCGAATTTCAAACCTACTTCGAAATCGGTGTTTACATCAGGCGAAAAACGCGTTTTCAGTTGTGAACCGTAGGTTTTTACCAATAAATCGTTTCTTGCATGATCAATTTGCCCACCAACATCGTAAGATGTTATAGGAGCTCCCGTAATCGGGTCAAAAGTCTGCAGCAAGTAGGCAGACGCAATGGTGTAATATTCTCGCTCGCGGTTTTGGTAAGCAAAATTATCGAGCGTGAAAGTCCATTTTTTATTGGGTTTGAAATTGACAGATGCCGTACCCATCATATTCTTGTACTGATCGTCTTCTTTTCCGTTATAGAAAACACTCAGTTTTAAAGGTGTCTGCAAGCTTCCGAAATCCACTTCCTTTACTTTAGGTACCATTTCGTAATCGTTTTTACTCCAGTAACCGATAAAAGAAAAATCCCACTTATCGTTCAGTTTATAATTGATATACGACTGAAAATCCATGTACTGAGGATTGAAATCGGTATCTTCATTCAAAGTATTCAGAACAAGATTCGTATTTCTGTATCTTCCGGAAAACAAGGCAGAAAGCTTTTTATTCTTGCTTGCAAATCCCGTTGAAAGCCTGCCTCCAATTAAACTTGCCTCTCCCGAAACTTCAAATTTTGTGGGTTGTCTGTAATAAATATTCAGGGCTGAAGACATTTTATCACCATATTTTGCTTCAAAACCTCCGGCAGAAAAATTAATCGCCTGCACCATGTCGGGATTAATGATGCTCATACCTTCCTGAAGCGAATTCCGGATAAGAAACGGGCGGTAAATTTCAATATCATTGATGTAAATAAGATTTTCATCATAGTTTCCACCGCGAACCATATATTGAGACGAAAGTTCGGTATTCGAGTTTACCGAGGGCAAAGTTTTGATGAGTCCCTCAACCCCGCCTGAAAGTGAAGCCACCTGCTGCGCCTCTTTTGCAGAAATTTCTATTGAAGTTAAATCTGTTACTTTAGGTTTTCCTTTTTTCTGAAAAACCACTTCCTGAATCTGTGTTTCTCTCTCATCATTTACAAACAGAACATTGACGTTTTGAACTTTAGGCGTTGTTTTAACCGTTTTGGAAAAGTTTCTGAAATTTTCTTTCTGAACAGCAAGAACCTGCTCTGTATCTGCAATCGGAATCTTTACAAACCCATTGTTATCGGTAATAAAATTCTGGTTGTTATAAGATACATAGGCCTGAGAAACCGGAGCGCCGTTTTCATCTAAAACCTTCAGACTGATTTGCGAAAACGCAAAAATGGGCGAAAATGCAAGGAGTAAAAGTGTTTTTTTCAATGCAGGAAATTTAGTTTTTTAAAGATAACAAAATTAAATAATGGCTTGCCGAACTCTTGTTAATTTTTGCAGTAAATCTTCAAGTTTATCAAGTTTAAGCATATTTGCCCCATCGGAAAGTGCGCAACCTGGATCGGGATGCGTTTCTATGAAAAGTCCGTCTGCGCCTACAGCGATTCCTGCTTTTGCAATGGTTTCAATCAGTTCCGGGCGGCCGCCTGTAACACCTGAATTTTGGTTGGGCTGCTGCAGCGAATGGGTTACATCCAAAATTACCGGCGCATAATTCTGCATCGTAGGAATTCCTCTGAAATCGACTACCAAATCGGTGTAACCGAAAGAATTTCCACGTTCGATGATGGCGGTTTTAGGGTTTCCGGAATCTGTCACTTTTTCTACCGCAAATTTCATGGATTCAGGGGACAGAAACTGCCCTTTTTTCAGCGTAACACATTTATTTGTTTTTGCAGCGGCGACCAACAAATCGGTTTGGCGAACCAAAAAAGCCGGAATCTGCAGAACATCAACATAATGGGCAGCCAAAGCAGCATGTTCGTTTTCGTGAATATCTGTGGTGGTGGGAATATTGAAAGTCTCTCCCACTTTTTTCAGAATTTCCAGAGATTTTTCTTCACCAATTGTAGTAAATGAATCTACACGGCTTCGGTTAGCTTTTTTAAAACTTCCTTTAAAGATGTAAGGAATTTCATATTTATTGGTAAGTTCTACTACTTTCTCTGCGATTCGCAGCGCCATGTCTTCGCCTTCAATGATACACGGTCCGGCAATCAAAAAGAAATTTTTTGAGTCTTTATGATGAATATTTTCTAAGTATTGAATCATGATATTTGTTTAAATTTTTAATCTAACAAAAATACGGAAATTTTTTGCAGTTTCGGAGCAATGGATTTGCGGAGCGAAAAAGAAAAAACGGGCAATAGCCCGTTTAAAGTTTAAATTACAGCAACCTTATAATTTTTTGAGAATTCTTTCGAAAGTATTGATGTTTCGGGAAGTAATTTTGTCTTTCAAATTCTTTTTTCCTAAAACTTTTCCGAAAGTCGAATCTAAAGTATTCCCTTTTGGAACCTGCCAGTAAAATGTATCTGCAACAATTTCGGCTTTTTCGTTTTCTGTCTTATCCGATTTCGAAAATTCTTCCATCAAAAGAGTTTCAACATCTTCAATTCCTACAAACACATAAATATGAAGATCTTCGGCTTTGTTAAAAGGATTATTATTTACAATTTCTGAAATTTTGTTCTCGTTTTTAAGGAAAAGAAAAGCTTCATAATTGAAATACTCTGACATCGATTTCTCCAAAATTTTCTTCAGCTCCGAAGGTTTTTTATCTGATGAGAAGAGAATATTTCCGGAAGCCAGAACGCTACTTACATCCTTCATTCCAGCGTCAGTAAACACGTTCATCACTTCCGCCATTTTCATGGAAGTTCCGTTTACGTTGACACCGCGGAGAAAAGCACAGTATTTCATCTGAAAATTTTATTGCGTAGCCTTCATCATAGCATTGGTGATCTGGGCTTCTTTTTCTTTCGAGTACGTAGAATCATAAGGATTCATCACATCAAATAAATAGGTATAAAAAGGAGTAATAACCTGCACTTTTTCAGATTCTCTGAACGCCTTTTCTTTACCCATTGTCTGCAGATTTTTCACGAAATCATTGAAGCGTTTATCCACCGTTTCAATGGATTTTAAGAGATACTGGTAGCCTTTTTCCTTCTGTCCGATTTTATTATAAGCATCGGAAACCGCGCCTACAACCAGTGAATACTCCATCGGTTTTGTACGCATCTGTTTCCCTGCAAAACGCTGTTCTTCTGGCGAAAGACTGGTGTAATAATCGTATTCAGTAAAGATTCCTTTTTTCAGTTCTTCCGCAAGTTTAATTCCTTTAGCTTCCTGACCGGCAACGATATATCCATAAACCATAGAACTTAATGACCGTGGATCGTTGTATTTCTCCACAGGAATCTCCCGGGAAGCCAAATCCAGAACTTCAAGCGCTTTTGATTTTTGTCCGGAAAGTGCCAAAGCTTCAGCGGCACGGCTTGCAGAACTTCTGTAGCTTACAATGTTCTGTGTACAGGTTTCATCGAAATGAACATTTAAATCTTTGAAATTTCCCCAACGGTAATTTTTTACGGTATTGTAGAGCGAATTTGCATCTACTCTTCCCATTTCCCCGTCTTCACGTTCCGGAGTGTTGATCGGAACCATCCGGTAACTGAAACCGTCGAACTGTAGATAATCTCCAAGATAAAAAATGTTTTCAGGATCGTAAATTCCGCCTGAAGAGAAGTTTATCGGTCGGTTCCAATCGAAATTAGCAAGAATATCCAGCAGAATCAAATTATTTTTGAACATACTGTTGCTCTTGTAATTGATGGTAATCTGGTCAACAGCCAGCGCTGCATCTTTTGCTTCAATAGTACCCGATTTCACTGCATTGGCTTTGTTTACCGGCAAAATAAATTTTGAAACCGGCAGGAAATTGAATTTCTCATATTTAGCTTCACCAAAAAGCATTTTTAGGATTTCATCTTTATCCTCAGACTTTACTTTAATGAAATCTATTGCTTCTTTCATCGTCATAGAATCCTGGGTCATAAACTTCCTGAATCCTGCAAAAGCCGTTTCCGGAGCGCCCTGATCTTTCAGGTTGGCAAAAACGTTCTTCCAGTCCTCCGGGCTCATAAGGTAAATCTGGTCGTTGGTTCCGTCGCGGTAATCTTCATGATTTAATACTGACGGCACAGGCATCGAATTATACGTTCTTCTCTTCACCTGATCGATATTCCACGGGGTTGAAAGCAAGGTGAAATTCACAACTTTCACATCATCGCGCATGCCCGAAGTTTCCTGCATTCCCCAAATCGGGTACGTGTCATTATCGCCATATACAAAAAGGATATCATTTTTCGGAAGCGATTTCAATGTTGAATACGCATAATCGTAAGCCGCGCTTCTTCCGCTTCTGTCGTGTACATTATAGTTCTGAAAACCCATCATGAAAGGAATTCCTAACAATACAATTCCTGCAACTACATTCATAGCATTCGATTTTACTTTTTCCTGAATAAACCACAGAATAGCTGCGGCGCCAAGTCCAATCCATATGTAAAATGCGAAAAATGAACCCCCCATCGCATAATCTCTTTCTCGAACTTCGAAGGGCTTCACTCCGGTATAAAAAATAATTCCGACACTGGTGATGACAAAAAGCGAAAGTATCGCATAAAATCTACCGAAATCTCGGTTCAGCTGGAAGAAAAAACCAATCAGACCCAATAAAAGCGGTAAAAAGAAAAACGCAACAGTACTTTCATTTTTAAATTTTGCAGGCATCTTGCTTTGGTCACCCCACAAAGCATTGTCAACAAAAGGAATTCCTGAAATCCAGTTTCCGCGGTTGTTTTCCATGTGACCTTCAAGATCATTTTGTCTTCCAACAAAATTCCACATCAGATATCGTACAAAATAATATCCGTTCTGGAAGGTGAAAAAGTAATCTAAATTCTGTGCTAAAGACGGCTTCTGAACGTTGATTAAATTATAAGGTTTTACCTTCAGATAATCCTCAACTTTAATGCTTCCGTCTTCATACTTCTGGCGTAATTCCTCGTAAATCTGTTTTGCTTCCGGACTGTCGGCAATGTCTTCGTTGTCATAATTGAAAGAAAAATCCGGTGCGCCGTACATCGAGATATAGTTGGCCATCACTCCCTGATCTTCATTGAACATTCTCGGCATAAAACCAACATGAGCTTTGCTGTAAACGTAATTGTAACGGTCTCCTACTTTTCTGTAAGTACCGGTTTGTTCATCTTTTTCATATACATCGCCTGTTTTTTCGGTCTTATAGCTTCCGTCTTCATTTTTCTGAATTCCGTTGGCATCGAGATATGCCGTATAATTCTGTCCGTAAAAAGTTGGCCAATCACCGTATTGCTCACGGTTATAATAATCGAGCATTCCAATCGCGTTATCAGGATTATTAAGGTTCATCGGAGGATTTGCAATAGCGCGAATCGGAATCACCATCCAGCAAGAAAAACCAATCATCATATAAACTACGGATAAAGCGGCAGTCTGATAAATACTTTTTCTTGATTTTTTAGCGTAATTAATGGCAAAATAGCAGAACGCAATCAACAAAATAAATGCGATGATGGTTCCGGAATGGAAAGGAAGAC
Organism: Kaistella sp.; assembly: GCA_019104935.1. Classification (GTDB taxonomy): domain Bacteria; phylum Bacteroidota; class Bacteroidia; order Flavobacteriales; family Weeksellaceae; genus Kaistella. The sequence goes on along the minus strand of JAHRWY010000077.1, from coordinate 4,526 downwards.
CAATTCCGTTAACTGCAAAAATTTCCATTTTACCGAAAAGTGTCATGATTAAAGGGAAAATTCCTTTAAATACAATTCCTAAAATAATTAAAGTGAATACGTTTGCCCAAAGAAAACTTTTCCAGGTAAACGTATAGTTTCTTGCATAATAAATTAAACATACAGCCGGAATTGCAAGCATACACATCATGTGAACACCCACAGAAAGCCCGGTTACGAAGAAGATTAAGATAATCCACCGTTCGTTGTCGGAATCATGATATTCGTTTTCCCATTTGGTAATGAGCCAAAGTAAAAGAGCGATAAACATGGTAGCCATCGAGTAAACTTCGCCTTCAACAGCAGAAAACCAGAAGGTGTCGGAAAAAGTAAAACTTAAAGCTCCAATTGTTCCTGCGAATAAAATGGCAATTTCCTGATGTTTTGTAATTTCATTGAAATCTTTATTCAGAAGTCTGCGCACCAGATGCGTGATGATCCAGAACAGAAAAAGAACCGTAACTGCACTGAAAAGGGCTGACATGCCATTAATCACAATCGAATAATTATCACCGTTACCAAAAGCAAACATGGCTGCAACAGCTCCTACAAGCTGAAACAGTGCTGCGCCTGGTGCATGGGTAACCTCCAGTTTTGCAGCGGAAGCAATATATTCTCCCGTATCCCAAAAACTGAAATTATGCTCTATCGTTGATAAATAGGTAACAAAAGCGATCGCAAAAATAACCCATCCTAAAATGGTATTCCATTGTTTAAAAGACCAATTTTTCATAAAAAATATTCAATGTTGCGAAAATAAGGTTTTTCTTTAATTATCTTTATAATTTAACAAAGATTAAGTGAATGTGCATCGAGTGTGGTTAATGAAAAATACATTTCTATTGTTCTGCAAATCAGAAAAAACTGTTTAAATTGTTGTATTATTTATTTTTTAGTATTTTTGCAGACGGTTTTATAGAGAAAAATGACGAAAAATGACTAATGTTCACGATAACATTCTTGGCTTAATTGGCAACACCCCATTGGTAAAACTCAATTCGGTTACCAAAGACATACCAGCAACAGTTTATGCTAAACTTGAATCTTATAATCCCGGCCATTCTACCAAAGACAGAATTGCAGTTCACATTATAGAAGCTGCGGAAAGAAAGGGCCTTATAAAACCGGGTTCAACCATTGTTGAAACTACATCCGGCAATACCGGATTTTCCATTGCGATGGTTTGTATCATCAAAGGTTATAAATGTATTCTTGCCGTAAGCAACAAAACAAAAAAGGAGAAAATTGCGTACCTGAAAGCTTTAGGCGCTACCGTTTACATCTGCCCTGCGAATGTTGCGGCTGATGATCCCAGGTCTTATTACGAAGTTGCTAAAAGAATCGCTTCAGAAACTCCTGATTCAATTTACATCAACCAATATTTCAATGAACTCAATATTGATGCACATTACCAAACAACCGGACCCGAAATTTGGGAACAGACCGGCGGAAAAATAACGCATCTTATTGCCTGCACAGGAACCGGCGGAACTTTATCAGGTTCAGCAAAATTCTTAAAAGAGAAAAATCCTAACATTAAAGTTATTGGCGTTGATGCTTCCGGTTCAATCTTAAAAGGTTTCCACGAAACAGGAAAAATTAATCCTGCAGAAATTCACCCCTATCAAATCGAAGGCATGGGAAAAAATCTTATTCCTGCAGCATTATTGTTCGATAAAGTAGATGAATTTGTTAGGGTTAACGACGAAATGTCCGCTTACAGAACACGTGAAATCGCTCTGAAAGAAGCCATTATGGGAGGATATACTACAGGTGCAGTAACCCAGGGACTTTTGCAGTATGCAAGTGCAAACGAATTTTCGAAAGACGATGTAGTGGTGGCAATCTATCCGGATCACGGTTCACGATATATCACTAAGGTTTACAGTGATCAGTGGATGGAAGAACAGGGATTCATCAATAACTGTGTTCATAATTACGACGAAGTTTATAAAACAGAAATTATCTCGTAATTAAACTAAAAATTTACATAACAACCTTTTTGTAGCCAGCAAAAAGGTTTTTTTTGGTCAAATTTTGTTAACTTTGTTCTCTATATAAAAATTAAAAAAATCTTATAAAATAATGACAGATATTTTTGATCGGTTACGTCAAAATCCAGGACCACTCGGGCAGTTTGCAGATTATGCAGAAGGATATTTCGTTTTTCCTAAATTAGAAGGACCTATTGGCCCAAGAATGAGGTTTCAGGGCAGAGAAGTTGTTTTCTGGAGTGCCAATGATTATTTGGGACTTTGCAACCATCCCGAGGTTTTAGAAGCAGACGCGAAAGCTGCAGCAGAATTCGGAATGTTCTATCCGATGGGTGCACGCGCCATGTCTGGCGAAACTGAACAGCACCAGCAGTTAGAAAAAGAGCTTGCGGAATTTGTAGGTAAAGAATCAGCATATCTTTTAAACTTCGGTTATCAGGGAATGGTTTCTACCATCGACGCATTGGTCGGAAGACATGATGTGATCGTTTATGATGCCGACTCACACGCCTGTATCGTTGATGGGGTACGCCTTCACATGGGGAAAAGCTTCACCTATAAACATAATGACATTGCGAGTTTAGAAAAAAATCTTGAAAGAGCCACTAAAGTTGCCGAAGAGCAGGGCGGCGGTATTCTTGTTATTACGGAAGGAGTTTTCGGAATGCGAGGAATGCAGGGAAAAATCAAAGAAATCTGTGAATTAAAATCTAAATTCAACTTCAGACTTTTGGTAGATGATGCCCATGGTTTCGGAACTTTAGGAAAAACCGGCGCAGGCGCAGGTGAAGAACAGGGTTGCCAGGATCAGATTGATGTCTATTTCTCCACATTTGCCAAATCAATGGCTGGTTTCGGTGCATTTATCGCCGGTGATGCCGATATTATCAGAATTTTAAAATACAATTTACGTTCTCAGGTTTTTGCAAAATCTTTAACAATGCCAATGGTAATTGGAGGTTTGAAGAGACTGGAACTTCTGCGTTCAAGACCTGAAATCAAAGCTAAACTTTGGGAAAACGTAAATAAACTACAAAACGGATTAATCGAAAGAGGTTTCAATATTGGCGGTACAGATACCTGCGTAACCCCTGTAATGATGCAGGGTTCTACTGTAGAAGCTACCCTTCTGGTAAAAGACCTTAGAGAAAATTACGGAATCTTCACTTCAGTAGTAATTTATCCGGTAATTCCTAAAGGAATGATTCTACTGAGACTTATCCCAACCGCATCGCACACTGATGCTGAGATTAATGAAACCCTGGATGCTTTCGATGCGATCCACGATAAATTAACCTCCGGATTCTACAAAGAGCAAGAGCAGAAATTACTTGAAGAAAACGGTTTATCCTTTAAATCAACATAGAATTTTTCAGTATTTATATTTTTATATAAGCCGCCTGAAGAATTCAGGCGGTTTTATATTACCCGAATGTCAGTATTTAATGTTAACAATAATGCAAGCATATCGAATTATAAATTAATCACATATTTTAAAAAAAATAGCAAGATGAAACAAATTTTAATCACCAAAAACGATTTCACCAGAATTCATAAATCCATCAGTGATGCTAAACAAAATAACAGCATTAAAAAAGAGGAAGCAGAAAAATTACTGAAAGAACTGCATTCAGCCAAAGTGGTGCCTTCAGAAGAAATTCCGTCGGATGTAGTGACGATGAATTCTATTGTAAAATTTCATTTCGAAAACAATAAGAAAGAAATGCAGTTTCAGATTGTATATCCTGCGCAGGCAGATTTCAAAAATGGCAAAGTTTCTATTTTTTCTCCTGTTGCTGCTGCTTTAATCGGTTACGGAGTTAATGATGAAATCGACTGGATTGTGCCTTCCGGAATGACTAAAATTATCATCGATGAGATTATTTACCAGCCCGAAGCTGCCGGAGATTTTGATTTGTAAAAACACAAAATTCATATAACAAGATTCAAAACCGCCGGTTTCCGCTGGCGGTTTCTGTAAAGAGATCTTTAATCTGAAAGATTTAAATTTGCAAAAATATTCCTTTGAAAGAACTTCTGCTCATCACGCCACCTTTTACGCAGCTCAACACCCCATACCCGGCCACAGCTTATTTAAAAGGCTTTCTTAATACCAAAGAAATCGCAAGTTTCCAGATGGATTTGGGAATTGAAGTTATTTTGGAAGTTTTTTCTCAAAGCGGCCTCCACCAAGTCTTCGATCATAAAACTGAAGATCATAAACTTTCAGAAAATGCCAAGCGAATCTTGGCTTTGAAGGATGAATACATCAAAATCATTGAACAGGTTATTCTATTTTTGCAGGGTCACAATCCCACTTTAGCGAGACAGATTTGCAGCATGAATTTTCTGCCCGAAGCGTCGCGTTTCAATACGATTGATGATTTGGAGTTTGCTTTCGGAAACATGGGCTTGCAAGACAAAGCCAAACATCTCTGCACGCTCTATTTAGAAGATATTGCAGATTTTATTGTTGAATGTATTGATGAAGAT
>JAHRWY010000067.1:0-18583 GCA_019104935.1 Kaistella sp. | reverse complement strand
TAAAGTTTCAGAAATCGGTTCCAAAACATCTGCAGCTCCGGAAAGTCGCATCGCCTGATAAACAAACGCTCTTCCGGACAATGGATCGCGAATTGCGCCACCCAAGCACGTGGAAGCACCGCCGAAAGGTTCAATTTCTGTCGGGTGATTGTGGGTTTCGTTCTTAAATAAAAGATACCAAGGTTCTATTTTACCGTCAAATTCGGCTTCAATTTCTATGGTACACGCATTGATTTCATCAGAAACAACGAGGTTTTCTAGCTTTCCGGTTTTGTGGAAATATCTCGCACAAACCATTGCCAAATCCATCAAAGAAATCGGTTTCGCTTCTCTTCCGAGGAATTTTCTTTTTTCTAAATAATCTTTAAAAATAGTTTCTAAAGTTTCTTTAAAAACTCCATTAAACTGAATATCAGTTAATTCCGTTTCGAAAGTTGTATGTCGGCAATGGTCGCTCCAATACGTATCGAGGACTTTAAGTTCGGTTTCCGATGGATTTCGGTTTTCAGATTTAAAATAGTTCTGAATAAATTCTAAATCATCAAATCCCAAAGCAAAACCATGTTGAAGATAAAACTCCTTAAGTTCATCTGTAGAAAAATCAATAAAACCCTCATGAATAATCACCGGATCTGGAGTTTCCTCGGCCGGAATTTCAAGTTGAGACAAATCTTTTTCCTGAGATTCAACCTTATTGATTAAATGATTTTTAATTTTTTCAACCTCATTTTCAGTAACTCCGAAAAGTTCGATGAGTTTTCCGCTTCTTACTTTTGAATTTTCATTTTCGGTGAGCAAAGCGATACATTGTTGCGCAGAATCTGCTCTTTGATCGTATTGTCCGGGTAAAAATTCGGTAGCAAAATGAAGGTTTTTAGCAGGATTTTCAGTGTGAAGAATATCCACCACACGATCCACAAACGTATTGAAAATCACTTTATTAAGTTCATTTTCTTCGATACCGAAAACATCATAAATGTTATACACTTTTACATCCTGAATATGCGGAATGATGGTTTTAATTTCATTAAAAATTTTTGGACTTTCTACATCGAAAATACCACGCTTTTCTACAAAAATTCTTTTATTATCAGACATTTTATGTCAATTTTAAAGGGAATAATTCATTAAAAAATGCAGACAAAATTGCCTGCATCGCTTTATACTTTAAGGTCAGCTTCTAAGCCAATCAAGTCGGAATATTTATCAAGAATCGGCTGAACCTCGTTCTGGATAAATTCTTCGGTTTGAATCGGTGCGAATCCGATGAAATTCTTCGGGTCGAGCATTTCCATGAATTTGGTTTTATCCAATTTCAGCGAATCGTCGTTCAAAATCCTTTCAATCAGATCATTTTCTTTGCCTTCCATTTTCACTTTCTTGGAAGCTTCCATCGAGTGAATACGGATGGTTTCATGGATTTCCTGACGATCACCACCGGCTTTCACTTCTTCCATGATGATATATTCTGTCGCCATGAAAGGAAGCTCGTCCATGATGTGTTTCTTGATTCGGTTTTCGTAAACCACGATTCCGTTCATGATGTTGTTCCAAATCAACAAAATAGCGTCCACCGCAAGAAAAGACTGAGGAATTGCGAGTCTTTTGTTGGCAGAATCGTCCAAAGTTCTTTCAAACCATTGCGTTGCAGCCACCATCGCGGAACTTGAGGAAAGTGACATCACAAATTTCGACAGCGAACCGATTCTTTCGGAACGCATTGGATTTCTTTTGTAAGCCATCGCCGATGAACCGATTTGGTTTTTCTCGAAAGGTTCTTCAATTTCCTTTAAATTCTGCAAAAGCCTCAAATCATTGGTAAATTTATGCGCTGATTGAGCGATATTCGACAATAAAGCCAAAACTTTCGCGTCAATTTTTCGGTCGTACGTTTGTCCGGAAACTCCAAAAACTTTATCAAAACCGAAACGTTTTGAAAGTTCTTTGTCCAAATGTTTTACTTTGGAATAATCGCCGTTGAAAAGTTCAAGAAAACTTGCTGCGGTTCCGGTAGTTCCTTTCACACCGCGGAATCTTAAGGTTTCAAGGAAAAATTCGAGTTCCTCAAAATCCAAAATCAAAGATTGCAACCAAAGTGTTGCTCTTTTTCCGACGGTCGTCAATTGCGCGGGTTGATAGTGCGTAAAACCGAGTGTTGGTAAATCTTTGTATTTTAAAGCGAAATCGGAAAGATTTTTAATGACATTCACCATTTGTTTTCTCAAAAGCAACAATCCGTCGCGCATTTGAATCAAATCGGTGTTATCGCCTACAAAAGCGGAAGTCGCACCCAAATGGATAATTCCTTTTGCGGAAGGAGCGGCATCGCCGTACGTGTGTACATGCGCCATCACGTCGTGTCGGAATTTTTTTTCGTATAATGCAGCTTTCACATAATCAATGTTTTCTGCATTTTCTTTGAGTTGTGCGATTTGTTCGTCGGAAATATCCAAACCAAGATCTTTTTCGATTTCGGCAAGGGCGATCCATAATTTTCGCCAGTTTCTGAACTTGTTGTTCGGCGAAAAATTATAGAGCATTTCCTCACTTGAATAACGTTCTTCAAGGGGATTTTTGTAGGAATTCATTCTTTCTTTTTACTTTTTTTATATGCACAAATTTAAGAAAATTATAAAGAAACTGAAGGATCGTAACGCTATTTTTAACTAAACACAAACCGAATTTTAAGCTTCATATCAGACAGAACGATCTACCTGCGGCCTTTAAAATCTTTCATTGTATCATAAACACCGAAAATATTTCTCATCACCCAATCGAATACCGGAAGAGGCAAAATGCCCTGTGACAAACGAATGAACCAATACGGCATCGGCATTGCCAGCATTTTGGTTTCGTTCTCAATGGCTTTTATGATTCTTTCTGAAGTTTTTTCAGGTTCGAGGATAGGAAGCAGTTTCGATTTTACTCCATCGAACATTCCGGTATTGATATAAAACGGCATTATTGTGGTGACCGAAATATTTTTACCTAACTGTTCCATTTCTAATCGCAGACTATCGCTCCAGCCGACAACAGCCCATTTGGAAGCTGCATAAACCGACATTTTCGGGTTAGAAATTAATCCTGCAGAAGAAGCAATATTGCAAAGCGCTCCAGAATTTTCCGCCATCATTCCGGGTAAAAATTCTAAACCGATATGCATCACTGCATTGGAATTAATGTTCATGCTTTTTTCAATTTGTTCATGAGTGTGTTGATGAAAATATTTTCCGACTACAATTCCTGCATTGTTAATTAGAATATCAATCTTTCCTGCTTCTGTACGCACTTTCTGCGCAGCAATTTTAATTTCATCCAGATTCGAAACATTCACATTATAGGTGAAAATTTCTCCGCCAAGTTTTGCAAATTCCTGTTTTGTAGCCGCTAAAGCTTCTTCATTAATATCCCAAATTACCAGTTTTTTGACGCCTCTTTCCAAAGATTTCCTCGCCATAATTTTCCCGATTCCGGAACATCCGCCGGTAATAAGAATGTTTTTATTTCTGAAATCCATTTTGCTTTCTATCTGTTTAATTTGGAGTAAATTTGTTTGAATTATAAAATAAATGTAATGAATTTCGAAGAGATTTTAGCGGATCAGCGCACATTTTTTAACAGTCTGAAAACAAGACCTCTTCAATTCCGAAAAAGGAATCTGGAGAAACTTCGCGAAGTCATCATAAAGAACGAAAATCTTTTGTACGAAGCAATTTACAAGGATTTTGGCAAGTCCAAATTTGACACTTTTACTACGGAGATTTCTTTTGTTTTAAAAGATATCGAATACTATTTAAAAAATCTGAATTCGCTGGCAAAACCAAAAAAAGTAAAGACCAATCTTGCCAATCAGCTAGGAACGAGCAGAATTTACAGCGATCCTTTCGGTTGTACTTTGGTAATTGGCGCCTGGAATTATCCGTATCAACTTTCGCTTTCACCGATGGTTGCAGCTTTGGCAGCCGGAAATACCTGCATCCTGAAACCAAGTGAAGTGGCTGAAAATACCATGAGAGCCATGGCCAAAATCATCAATGAAAATTTCCCGAAGGAATATCTTTTTGTGGCAGAAGGCGGCGTAGAAGAAATTACTGAAATTTTAAAACTCAAATTCGATAAAATATTCTTTACGGGAAGTACGAAGGTTGGGCAAATTGTTTACGAAGCTGCCGCCAAAAACTTAACTCCCGTAACGCTGGAACTGGGCGGGAAAAGTCCGGCAATCGTGACATCAAGTGCAGATTTCGAAGTGGCTGCGAAAAGAATTGTCTGGGGAAAATTCCTCAATGCCGGACAAACCTGCGTCGCGCCAGATTACATTTTGGTGGATGAAAAAGTAAAAGACAGTTTTCTGGATGCTTTGAAAGCAAAAATTCAAAAATTCAACTATCAGCCTGGCGCCGAGCATTATACGCAGATCATCAACCAAAGAAATTTTGAAAGGCTCATTCAGTTTATCGACCAAGAAAAAATTTATCTCGGCGGGAACTACGACCTTCAGAAAAGATATATTGAACCAACAATTCTGCATAATGTAAACTGGGATGACAACGTGATGCAGGAAGAAATTTTCGGACCGATTCTGCCGGTTCTTACTTTTAAAAATTTCAATGAAGCTCTCCTTAAAATCTCTGAAAAAGAAAAACCGCTTGCCGCTTATCTTTTCACAAAAAATCCGGAAGAAAAAGAGCAATTCAAGTCAAAAATATCTTTCGGCGGCGGCTGTATCAACGATGTTGTGATGCATCTCAGCAATGATCACCTGCCGTTTGGAGGCGTGGGAAATTCAGGCATCGGGAATTACCACGGAAAATTCGGTTTCTATACTTTTTCTCATCAAAAATCTGTTCTGGAACGCGTTACCTGGGGCGAACCCGACATCAAATATCCACCTTACTCTGAAAAAAAACTAAACTGGATTAAAAAACTTTTATAAAAAAAACCGGAATTTTTTTCCGGTTTTTATGTTATGATTTTGCTGTCCACTTCAGGAAAAATTCTTTCACCTTTTCGATGCTGTAGCCTTTGCCTTCTTCCAGAACTGCGCTGTCCTGCGTATGAATCATTTTTCCGTTCTGATCCAATACAACAAAAACAGGATAGCCGAACTTCTCTCCCGGATTATCATATTTCGCAAAAACTTTAGCGTTTTTATTTTCCGGCGAATAATTCAGATGATAATACAGATAATTTTTATCTACAATCTCTTTCAGCTCCGGAGTTGTCTGCACAAAATTATTGAATCTTAAACACCAGATGCACCAGTTTCCGCCGGCCTGCAAAATGATATTTTTATTTTCTGCTTTGGCTTGTTTCACCAATTCGGCGATTCGTGCTTCGGCATTTTCTGCTGCGTTATAAGGTTTCGGAAGTTTGGCTTTCTCCTCAGCTGCGGCTTTCTTTTTTGCTTCAGCAATTGCGGCGGAATCCTGTTCTACGACAACAGTTGCTCCGGAAGATTTTTCAGCCGATTTTGTATCAGATTTTTGTGCACATCCTATTCCTGAAATAAAGACCGATGCGAACGCAAATATTTTTAAAAAATTAATTTTCATTGATTTTTGATTTTGATGTGCAAATTAACAAAATTAGCGGGACCGTTCACGTTAATAATTGCTAAATTTGCAAACTGTGAATTTTTTATTTAAAATTATCATTCTTTTTTCGAAGCTCCCGCTTCGGGTTTTATATGTACTGTCAGATGTTATTTTTTTTCTGATGTACAGTCTGGTGGGCTACAGAAAAGAAGTGGTGACCGAAAATCTCAAAAATTCATTTCCAAAAAAATCTGAGTCAGAAATTGACAAAATCCGTAAAAGTTTTTATCGCAATTTCTCTGATTATATCGTAGAAACCCTAAAATCATTTACCATTTCTTCCAAAGAACTTCGGGTAAGGGTTCAGCATCTTAATCAGGATGTTTTTCATGAGGCAAATGCTGAAAACAAAAACGTAATTCTGCTTACTGGCCATGTTTTTAACTGGGAATGGTTTAATGCTTTGGCTACGATCATTCCGCAAGAAAACTGCTTCCCGGTTTACCGCAAGGTTCAGAACAGTTTTTGGGAAGAAAAAATCAAAGGAATCCGCAACCGTTTCGGCAATACCGCGCTCGAAGCAAAAGAAGTGATTCGGCATATTCTCCGCAATCCTAATGACGGAAAATCGGTGTATATGTTTGTAGCAGATCAGTCACCGCATGTATCAGAAGTTTCTTTCGGATTAAACTTCCTGAACCAGAAAACTCCTGCTTTCATCGGATACGATAAGCTTTCTACAAGGATGGATCTGGCTTTTGTTTTCTGTGAAATGAAAAAAGTGAAGCGCGGCTATTATCAGATCAATTATTACAGAATTTATCCCGACGGCGAGCAGTTTGTAGAACATGAAGTGGTAAAGAAATTTCATAAACTTCTTGAAAACACTATCAATAAAAGGCCAGACAACTATCTTTGGTCCCACCGCAGATGGAAATACCAGCACGCCATAAAAGTGATGGATGACGCAAACTAAAAATCAAAATCCTTGAATTTAGCCATTGCCATATTGAACTGGAACGGAAAAAACTGGTTAGAAAAATTTCTTCCCAATGTAATTTTGCATTCAGAAAATACCGGCGTTTATGTGATTGATAACGCTTCAACGGATGATTCTGTAGTGTTTTTGAAACTGAACTTTCCGCAGGTAAAAATTATACAGAATGATGAAAATCACGGATTTGCCGGCGGTTACAATGAGGGGTTAAAAAAAATTGATGCGGAGATTTACTGCCTGCTGAATTCGGACGTGGAGGTTACCGAAAACTGGCTGAAGCCGGTTTTAGATTTATTTCAAAAGGATTTAAAGATCGCGGCGGTTCAACCCAAAATTTTAGATTACAACCGCAGGAATTTCTTCGAATTTGCCGGTGCTGCCGGTGGTTTCATCGATAACCTGGGTTATCCGTACTGCCGTGGAAGAGTTTTTGAAAATATTGAAGAAGACAAAGGCCAATTCGATGACGAAACCGAAATTTTCTGGGCGTCGGGATGTTGTTTATTCATCCGTTCTGAAGATTACTGGCAGCAGAATGGTTTCGATGCAAGATTTTTTGCGCATCAGGAAGAAATCGATTTGTGCTGGCGGTTTAAAAACGCCGGAAAGAAAATTTTCTACACCGGAAAATCTACAGTTTATCATGTAGGAGGCGGAACTTTGAACAAGCAAAGCGCCCAAAAAACCTTCCTGAATATGCGCAACAACCTTTCCATGTTGGTAAAGAATCTTCCTTCCTCGGATGTGGTTTGGATTATTTTTTCCCGATTGGTATTGGATGGCGCTGCAGCTTTATATTTTGCATTCAAAAACGGATTCCCTCATCTTTGGGCAGTTTTGCGGGCTCATGTCAGCTTTTACGCGGAGTTGCCGGAAACTATAAAATTACGCGGTAAAAAGCAGATAAGAAATTATTATCAATGTAAATGGCTGATTTTTAAACACTTTATTTAATTAGTCACCAGTGTTTTCTTTATTTAAAATTTTCTAATCTTTTCTTGAAATCAAATAAAATGCATTACATTTATATAAATGAATGTAGATTTATATTTCATCATAACAATCATTGTTATCATTATTTTGGCGATCGGGTTGCTGATTTATTTTTTTCAGCATAAATTTTTCTTTCAGCCGGAAAAACTTCCACCAGATTTCAAATTCGCTTACGAACATTTAAAAGCCGATGAAAAAACGGTTGAGCCCGAATCTGGCGCGAGAATAAATTATCTACATTTTCAGGTTGACGAACCGAAAGGCGTTGTCATTTACCTAAAAGGAAATACCAAAAGCATCAAAGGTTGGGGGAAATTTGCCATTGATTTCACAAGACTCGGCTATGAAGTGATCATGATGGATTACCGCGGTTTCGGAAAAAGTACCGGAAAACGCACGGTAGAAGCCATGAAAAGAGACTCCCAATTTATTTATGATATTGTAAAAAACGAATTTTCTGAGGAAAAAATTGTCGTATACGGCCGCTCACTTGGCTCAGGATTCGCAGCAAGACTGGCAGCAAAAAATAATCCACGCCTTCTGATTTTAACCTCACCACTCTATTCTCTTTTGCGGACCATTCACCGGTATTTGCCGTTTATGCCGGCAAAACCTTTTCTGCGGTACAATATTCCCACATTTCAGTATCTAAAAAATGTAAAATGTCCTATTAAAATTATTCATGGAAGCGATGACAGACTGGTTCCTATCAAAACAGCTGTTGACCTTTCAGAAATTAATCCGAAACTTACAAGACTCTACGTGATTTTGGGTGCGGGCCATATAAATGTGCATCATTTTGAAGAATATCATCATGTGATGGAAGAAATTTTCGATGACCGGAAAACAGTAATCGATAAAGAAAAAACCAGTTTAAACGTGAGACATAGAAACTAAAATTGCTTCTGATTTTCACAATTCATTTATCTTTGCTGTAAATTTTTATTCTTAATGGAACTTATTATCATTATATTTCTGGTGCTGCTTAACGGAATTTTTTCCATGTCTGAAATGTCACTGGTGTCTTCCAGAAAATTTAAACTCGAAAATGCTGGCAAAAAAGGCAGTTCAGGAGCTAAAAAAGCGCTTGAACTTTCGGAACATCCCACGAAATTCCTCTCTACAGTACAGATCGGAATCACGCTTATCGGAATATTACTCGGTGTATATTCAGGTGAAAATCTGACAACAGATTTTCAACATTTTCTGAGCAGGTTTTCTGCTATTGAACCCTATTCAAAAACTTTAGCCACTGCCGGTATTGTAATATTCATTACCTATCTGTCAATATTGCTGGGCGAACTTCTGCCGAAGAGAATTGCTATGACGTATCCGGAAACTGTAATCACGGCGGTAGCAAAACCAATGGATATTCTGTCAAAAATCACTTCCCCGTTTGTATGGCTGCTCAGTACTTCAAATAATTTAATCCTGAAATTATTGGGTATTAAAAGCAGTTCCGACAGTATTGTGACCGAAGAGGAAATAAAATCTATCATAAAAGAAAGCGCCCAGGAAGGTGAAATCGATATTATAGAACACAATATTGTAGAGCGCGTTTTCGAACTTGGTGACCGAAAAATCAACACATTGCTTACGCACAGAACTGCAATGACTTTTTTCAGTACTGAAGATTCGCTGCCGGAAATTTTCGCGAAAATTAAAAACGATAAACATACCGCCTATCCGGTAACCAAAAAAAATAACCTTGATGACATTCTTGGAATCGTTTTATTGAAAGACCTTTTTCCCATTGAAGAATCCGAAAAATTCGATATTAAAAAATATGTAAAACAGCCTCTTTATTTTAACGAAAACAGCTATGCTTATAAAGCTCTTGAAGTTTTCAAAAAAGAGAAAAACCACTACGGAATTGTAATCGACGAGTACGGAAACACTGTAGGAATGATTACTTTGGATGATTTGCTGGATGCTTTGGTTGGTGACACCACGACAGAAGATAATTTTGATTACCGAATCACAGAACGGAACGAAAATTCCTGGCTGGCTGACGGGCAGGTTCCGATTGTAGAATTCCTGAAGTATTTTGACCTTGATTATGAGTTCGATAACAAAGATAATTACACCACCTTGGTTGGCTTTTTCCTTAACCAACATCATGGCGTGACACAGGTTGGTGATAAAATCAATATTAAAGACCTTGAACTCGAAATTATGGATAAAGATGGCCAGCGTGTAGATAAAATCCTGATTACAAGAACTAAGCCTTAATAATCATGGCAAAAATTCTTCAATATTTTCAGGAAAAAGTGGTGTTTCTTCCCGTTCCATTGCACCCAAAACATGAATTCAACTTTGAAGTTGATTTTGAAGAATATTTATGGAAAACTCCCTATGAAGGCATAATAAATGTGCTGCATTTTAAAATTAAAAATCCTAAAGGCATAATCCTGTATTTTCATGGGAACGCCGATAACCTTCACCGGTGGGGAAAAATTGCCGCAGAATTTACAAATTTCGGTTATGATGTTCTGGTAATGGATTACCGTGGCTATGGGAAAAGCTCAGGTTCAAGAAACGAAAGATTTCTATATTCTGACGCACAGTTTGTGTATGATTTCGCAAAACAGCATTATGGCGAAGAAAATATTGTAGTTTACGGAAGAAGTCTTGGCGGTGCATTTGCCGTAAAAATGGCTGCCGATAACAATCCAAAAGTGGTTATTCTTGAAGCTACATTTTATAATCTGCAGGATATCGCCAACCGTTGGCTTCCTGTTAAAGTAACTGATAAAGTTTCCACCAAAATGACATATCATTTTCTTTCCAACGAAAATATTCTCAATATCAACACCGCTCTTTACCATTTTCATGGAACCAAGGACAAAATAGTTCCCATAAATTCAGGAAAAAAACTTTTCAAAGTATTTGCGGATCACCATCCTTCTCTTCCAAAGAAATTTATAGAAGTTGAAGGCGGAACTCATGATGATCTGGCGAAATTTCAGCAATACACTGATGAAATGAGAGAAATTTTAAAATAAATTACAAATCATCAAATTAGATTTAATTAAAAAACCTAGAGCAATTCATGATAGACTTCTGCGCCATCGATTTCGAAACAGCCACCCACGAACGCAACTCTGCCTGCGAAATGGGAATCTGCGTTGTGGAAAACGGAGAGATTGTAAAAACCCAGACCTGGCTTATAAAACCGCCGAGTTTCCCCTACTTCCATCCCCGTAATATTGATGTGCATGGAATTGTTCCTGAAGATGTGCAGGATGCACCTACCTTTGAAGATATTTGGCATGAAGCGGAAAACCTGATGTACGGAAATCTTATGATTGCTCACAACGCAGCTTTTGATGCGGGTGTACTGCGCAGTTGTCTCGATTATTACGGTTTTTTCAAGCCAAAAATTAATTACCTCTGCAGTATTTCGGTCGCGAAGAAATCGTGGAAAAATCTTCCCAAATATGGATTGAAGAGTCTGGCTGAGCATCACCACCTCTCCTTCAACCATCACCGTGCCGGGGACGATGCGGAAGTTTGCGCTAAAATTTCGCTGCTGGCTTTCGATAAACTGATGGTTACGTCGAACGACGAAGTTCAGGAAGTAATGAAGAAGAACATGAAATTGCTCTAACTTCTCAAACTTTTAAACAAAAAAAACGGCATCAGCAGTAAGCTGCACCGTTTAAATTATATTTTGAATCATTTCTTAATTGCTTAAAACCTCTGCCATCAGGTTAAATTTGGGAATATCAATCGCTAAATTTTCGCTGTTGTGAAGATTGATGCAAAAATAAACACCGCTCATACTGCCAACTCCCGACCGCAGCACAACATTAGAAAAATATTTGAATGTTTCTCCAGGGTTTATTTCGGGAGTAAGACCTATTACACCATCGCCTTCCACTTCAGTGTAACCGAAACCTACATCATAAATCAGCCATTTCCTTTTCAAAAGCTGAACCGGATGGTCGCCAAGATTTTCGATGGTTACATGATACCTGAATACAAAACGGTTTTCAGACGGAAAACTGTTTTTAATATCATATTCGGGAATTACAGAAACTTTAATATCAAAGGTAGTTGTAGAAAACATTTCAGTAGGTTTTTTAGGGGAAATGCAAAAATCCCGCCTTTTCAGTACGGGATTTCATTTATTTTATAAATCGCTCGGATAAATTTATAATTCAAGCGCTTTTCTTTCGTCGCCTCCCATTAAGAATTCAACAGGATTGTCGATTGCTTCTTTTACTGCAACCAGGAAACCAACAGATTCTTTACCATCGATAATTCTATGGTCGTACGAAAGTGCAACATACATCATCGGACGAATTACTACCTGCCCGTCAATCGCCATCGGTCTTTGCAGGATATTGTGCATTCCCAGAATTGCAGACTGAGGCGGGTTGATAATTGGAGTTGACATCATAGATCCGAAAGTTCCGCCGTTAGTTACAGTAAATGTACCGCCAGTCATTTCATCAACAGTAATTTTACCGTCTCTTACTTTTTCTGCCAAAGATTTGATGTTGGCTTCTACTCCACGGAAGGTCATGTTTTCAGCATTTCTTAAAACCGGAACCATCAAGCCTTTTGGTCCAGAAACCGCAATTGAAATATCGCAGAAATCGTAATTAATTTTGTAATCTCCATCAATTGAAGCATTTACATCAGGATACATTTGAAGTGCTCTGGTAACCGCTTTGGTGAAGAATGACATAAATCCTAAACCTACACCGTGTTTTTGAGCAAATTCTTCCTTGTATTGTTTTCTGATTCTGAAGATTTCAGACATATCAACTTCGTTGAAGGTCGTCAACATTGCAGTTTCGTTTTTCACAGAAACCAATCTTGCTGCCAATTTTCTTCTGAGAACTGAAAGTTTTGTTGTGCTTGAAGATCTTGATCCGCCAGTTGATGATGCAGCACCCATTGCAGGTACCGAAGCAGTTTCAGCGTCCTGTTTTGTGATTCTTCCACCTCTTCCTGAACCTGAAACCTGAGCAGCATCTACCCCTTTTTCATCAAGGATTTTCTTTGCAGCAGGTGAAGGAGTTCCTGTAGCATAACTTGTAGCTGCAGGTTTCTCTTCTTTTTTAGCCTCCTGAACAACAGCAGCCTGTTCTACAACTTTCTGTTCTGCTTTCGGAGCTTCTGCATTTTGAGTTTTAGGTGCTTCTGAAGCTGTTCCTTCAGGTTTGGCAGCATCCAGATCAATAAGGCACACTACCTGACCAACTTGTACAACTTCACCTTCTTCGGCTTTCAAAGTAATTACACCGCTTTGTTCTGCAGGCAGTTCAAGGGTTGCTTTGTCAGAATCAACTTCAGCAATTGGCTGGTCTTTTTCAACATAATCGCCGTCCTTAACCAACCAAGATGCGATTTCAACTTCTGTAATAGATTCTCCCGGAGAAGGGACTTTCATTTCTAATATTGACATCGGGTTTATTTTTGTTTATTATTTAAAAATTAATTATGCTGTAACCGGTCTTTTTGCAGGTGCATCATCGCGGTCGAAAACTCTGTTGATTACATTATTTTGGTTTCTTTCGAACATTTTGTGACTACCCGGAGCCGGTGATCCACTGGCAACCGGTGCAATCACCTGAATTCCTGTATCTCTGAAATTACGCAGGATATAAGCCCACGCTCCCATATTTTCAGGCTCTTCCTGAACCCAAACCAATTGCGTTCTGCTGCTGTATTTGCTTAAGATCTCTTCGATCTTATCTTGTTGAAGAGGGTAAAGCTGCTCTAATCTTACTAATGCAACATTTTCGCAGTTCAGTTCTTCTTTCTTGGCTAAAAGTTCGTAATAAATCTTACCTGAACACAAGATTAGTTTTTCAATTTTTTTCGGATTTGCCACAGCATCATCAATAACTGGCTGGAACGTTCCGGTTGCAAAATCTTCTAACGGAGATACTACTTTCGGATGACGCAACAGTGATTTTGGAGTCATTACAACAAGTGGTTTTCTGAAATTCCACTTCAACTGTCTTCTCAACAAGTGGAAATAGTTTGCCGGCGTAGTTGCATTGGCGACAGTCATATTTTCGTTGGCGCAAAGTCCTAAAAATCTTTCGAGTCTCGCAGATGAGTGTTCAGCACCCTGACCTTCAAAACCGTGAGGCAAGAGCATCACCAAACCATTCTGGATTTTCCATTTTTCCTCAGCGGCTGCTAAATACTGGTCGATGATAATCTGAGCTCCGTTGACGAAATCCCCAAACTGTGCTTCCCAAATTGTAAGTGTATTTGGCGAAGCCATGGCATAACCATAATCGAAACCAAGAACTCCATATTCAGAAAGATGCGAATTATAAATATCGAAACGACTTTCAGAAATATGTCTTAACGGGATGTATTCTTCTTCTGTATCTTCGGTTTTTACCATCGCGTGACGGTGAGAGAAAGTTCCTCTTTCCACGTCTTCCCCGGAAATACGTACATTTTTACCTTCGGTAAGTAAAGTTGCGTAAGCGAGCCACTCGCCAAGTGCCCAATCGAGTGAATTGTTCTCGATCATTTTCAGACGGTTTTCGAAAAGTCTGGTTATTTTCGAAATGAATTTTTTATCAGCTGGTAAAGTAGTCATTTTCACTGCCAGCTCTTTCAGCATTTTTAAGTCGAATCCGGTATATACACTGTTTTGCATGGCGCCGCGCGGACAAAGCGGGAAATCTTTCCAGGCATCTTCCATAAAGATAGCCATTGCATTTTTTTCAATTTCCTTCGATGCGTCATAGTCTGCATCCAATAGATTTTTGAATTCGCTTTCCATTTTTTTCAGCACCTCATCAGAAACAATTCCTTCCTTAATAAGCACTTCTTTGTAAATCTCGCGTGGATTTGGATGTTTTGAAATCGCTTTATAAAGATTCGGCTGGGTAAAACGAGGCTCATCACCTTCGTTGTGACCGTATTTTCTGTAGCCTAATAAATCGATGTACACGTCTTTACCAAACTGAGCACGGAAATCTGCTGCAAATCTGATGGCATGCACTACAGCTTCCACATCATCAGCATTTACGTGCATCACCGGAGATTCGGTAACTTTAGCAATATCTGTACAGTAAATGGAAGAACGTGCATCCAGGTAATTGGTGGTAAATGAAACCTGATTGTTTACAACAATATGAACTGTACCGCCGGTTTTGTAACCTTCAAGGGTCATCATCTGCGCAACTTCGTACACAATTCCCTGGCCGGCAATTGCACCGTCACCATGAATTACGATCGGTAAAACTTTCTTGTAGTCGTGGTAGGTATCATCTACTTTCGCACGGCAAATACCTTCAACCAAAGCTGCAACGGTTTCCAGATGCGAGGGATTCGGGGTAAGGTTGATTGAAACTTCTTCTCCGTTGGCTGTTTTAATTTTTTTGGATGAACCCAAGTGATATTTTACGTCACCTGAAAATACATCCTCCTCAAATTCTTTTCCTTCAAATTCTGAGAAAATCTGTTTGTATGATTTCCCGAAAATATTGGTGAGTACATTTAATCTTCCTCTATGCGCCATTCCAAGAACTACTTCGTCAACTCCCAATTGCGATGAACGCGTGATGAGCTGATCCAAAGCAGGAATTAAAGATTCTCCTCCTTCGAGTGAAAATCTCTTTTGACCAACAAACTTGGTGTGAAGATAATTTTCAAAAGCTACTGCCTGATTCAGTTTACCTAAAATTTCAGTTTTCTCGGAAGCATTAAGCTGAGGACGGTTTTCGTTTACCTGAAGCCATTTTCTGATATACAATTTTTCTTCAGTATTATTAATGTGCATATACTCTACTCCGATGGATTCACAATAGATGTTTTCCAAACGCTTCACTATATCCTGAAGCGTTGCAGCACCGGGCATGCCGATTTCTGTAGCGGAATTGAACTTCCGAGTCAAATCTGCCTGTGAAAGACCGAAATTCTCAATAGCGAGTGTAGGCTCATAATGTCTTCTCTGGCGAACAGGATTAGTATTAGTAAACAAATGCCCTCTGTGTCTGTAAGCTTCAATTAAATTTAAAACTTTGAATTCTCTCTGAATATCATCCGGAATTTGACCGCTTGATGCAGACTGGTTTGCAAACTGCACTACTTTTTCAGATGAATTTGTTGAAACTGAAGTGTTTTCAGAAGATTCGTCACCGTAATTTTCGAGCGCAAAATCAAATCCCTGGAAAAATGCTTTCCAGGAAGGCTCCAGACTATCGGGATATTTTAAATATTGTTGGTATAAGTCTTCGATTAACTGCGAATGAGCAGCGTTCAGGAATGAAAATTTGTCCATTATTTACAGATTAACTGTTGTTGATTTATTTTACTACAAATTTAAGCAAAATAAGTGAACTAATAAAGCTGAAAAACTTTAAAAAACAATTAAACAAATCATCTGTAAACCGGCAAAGATAATTTCATCACTGTATTACTTTCCACAGCCGGTTCTTCGAGGAAGGTTTGCTGCAGATCGCCTGTACGCATCGTATCTTTTTTGGCCTGCTGAAGGAGTTGCTGTATTGCACTAATTCGGCCTGAATAACTGCCCCGGTAATACATGACATAGTTTCTGGAGGCATTCACCGTTCTGAAGGTGAAGTTGTTATCGGATACACCAATTCTTCTGGAAAGCGGTATTCCATAGTAATAAGAAACTTCTTTATCTTTAAAATTGTTGGCTTTAGTGATTAAAACCGGCTCGCCGTACTCGTCTTCTCTCTTCCCCAAATCCATTGTTATAAAGTTGAGGGTTTTGTTATGATTCATCACGATATTCTTGAAAAGCGCGTCTTTGGTATTCTTGGAATTTACATTCACACCTAAGAGAAGCTGGCCTTCTTTTTCTTCCACCATCAAACTGTCGAATTTCAAATTTTCGCGCTCCTGTTCTTTATTGACTTTGTTGCCTAAGATGTTAAAGAGCGTAATCATTCCGCTTTCAATATTCTGGTTGATATCGTCTTCTGAAATTAAATTAAGTGAACGTTTGAGGAAAGGCTGCTTCGGAGTCTGAACATACCAAATGATTCTGGTCTTTCCATTTGCCGGAATAAATTTTAAATCGATAAGATAAGGATTGCGGTTTCGGCCTTCGAATAACTGATAACGAAGTGTTTTGTTTGGATTTTCGTAACGGATAAACAAGTCACCAAAAACATCTTCGTTTTTTTTATCGTGATAACTCATAGAACTTCCCTGGCCTTCATAAGGGGTAAAAAAATCGAAAGTAAGATTTTTGTTATCTGCAAAGAAACCACTCCAGCGGCTGAAATTCTGGAGATTATTAAACTGTGGAAAAACCTTATCGACAGGATAATTGATTTCTTTTTCAACGGTGAAACTCTTGCTTTCTGCCACGAAAGTCATAGAGACGGCGTACACTGCCAATAAAAAGATGATAATTAAAGTTCCGAATTTTAACCAACGCATGGGCAAAAATACAAAAATCTCTCACACAAAAAACGCGGCAGTATAAATATTGCCGCGTTGTATAGGTGTTTCTGTTTTAAGGGATAATTGTTCCGGGGTGTATAACCGCATTCTTCTTCACGACCACAATACCGTCTTTTATCGAATGGGTATCGTAATCACCATCCTGGAGGTGTTTACCGCCAATAATTCTTACATTATCACCAATCCTGCAGTTTTTGTCCAAGATCGCACGTTCGATATAGCAGTATTTCCCTACACCAAGATTTGCTGTACCGTTCTGGTCATTTATTACGATTTCTTTGGTATCCTGGTAATAGTCGGCACCCATCATATAGGTATTTATGAGTGTACTTCCTTTATCGATACGGCTTCTGTTTCCCACAATTGAGTTTTCAATTTTATCTGCCATTACCACACAGCCGTCACCAAAAATAGCTTTACTCACGTATGAACCCAGTATTTTGGATGGTGGAAGCATTCTCGCGCGGGTATAAATCGGCGAATGACTGAACAAATTAAATTTCGGGAAATCCTGCGTGAGCTCCAGATTGGCATCAAAAAAAGACTGTATCGTTCCGATATCTGTCCAGTATCCGTCATATTGATAACTGATCATTTTAAAGGTTCCAATCCCGTTCGGAATAAGTTCGCCACCGAAATCATCTCCCGGATCATTATCGAACATTTTTTTCAGCATATTTTTACTGAACACATAAATGCCCATTGAGGCAAGAAACTCTTTACCCTCGGATCTGCTTTTTTCAGAAACTTCAGATTTCCATTCATCCAACACCTCATGGGACGGTTTTTCGATAAACGAGGTAATATTACCGTCGTCATCCGCTTTTAAGATACCAAATCCCGGCGCATCCTGACAGTTTACAGGAATCGTTGCAATGGTAATATCCGCTTCCTTACTGCAGTGAAAATCGATCATCGCACGAAAATCCATCTGATAAAGCTGATCGCCGGAAAGTATCAGAATATAATCATATTCATACTTATCGAGATGCTTCATCGACTGTCGCACCGCATCAGCTGTACCCTGATACCACTGGTCGTTTTCCACATTCTGTTCTGCAGCCAAAATATCTACAAAACCCTTACTGAAGATATCAAAATGATAAGAATTTTTGATGTGAGAATTTAAAGAAGCCGAATTAAACTGCGTTAAAACCAAAATCCTGTTGAATCCCGAATTCAGGCAGTTGGAAATCGGAATATCCACCAATCTGTATTTTCCGGCTATTGGAACCGCCGGTTTAGAGCGCGAATAAGTTAAAGGAAACAACCGTGTTCCGCGTCCACCGCCGAGCACTATTGAGATGACACTTGGTTTCATAGAATTAAATTTTTGTGTTTGCCAGCAAGATTGATGCCTAACAATATTACCATTTTTTGGGCACAAAACAAAATATAACCGAAAGAGATTAGGTCTTAATTATTTAAAAATTCTGAAGGATCAATTTAAAGATTGTTTTTAAGCCTCTTAAATTACAGTTTCAATTGCCGCCTTACAACATACTTTTTTCAGAGAACAGTATGACTACTTGTGGAATCCTCTCTTAAAGTTAATATTCCACGTAGAAAAATCACACATGCGACGAAGCAATCAGTGCTTTTTAAAAACTGATCTGTATATCAAAAGACA
>JAHRWY010000252.1:0-3589 GCA_019104935.1 Kaistella sp. | reverse complement strand
TCTTTCTCATGATAAACCACAGCATCTTTTGAAGAATCGGTACCTAAGGTGTGTCTCTTAATTTTTTCAGATAAAAGCGTGACATCATTTTTAGCCGTATAATAAATTGTTTTATTATCCGCAGCCCAAACTGCGTCGCCTTCAGTGTTTTTAATTCCTAAATCAGTGATTTTTCCGGTATTTAAATCCTTTAAAAACAAACTGTACTGTCGGCGCGAAACATCATCAACCCCGAAGATTAATTTGGAGTTGTCGGGCGAAATGCTGAAGCCGGTGGCGGCATAATAAGCTTTTCCTTCGGCCATTTGGTCTACATCGAGCAGAATTTCTTCCGGAGCGGAAAGGCTTCCTTTTTTGCGGCAATATTTGAAATACTGCTTGCCAGTTTCGGTGCGCGAATAGTAATAATAACCATTTTTGAAAACCGGAACACTTTCGTCTTTTTCCTTAATCCTTGCCTTCATTTCCTGATAAAGGTTGTCGCGCAGCTGTTTGGTATCCGCCATCATCGTTTCGAGGTAGGCATTTTCGGCGGTAAGATAGTTGACAACTTTGGTAGAATCTTTTCCTTTTTTGAAATAATCGATCATCCAGTAATACGGATCGTTCACTTTTTCACCGTGAATTTCTCGGATGTGATTCTGCTTTTCGGCAACGGGAGGCTTGGCATCGGGCCAGATTTGGGCATTCATCATACACGTAATGGTAAGTAATGATGTGGTAATTGTTCTATTCATGGTTATTTTCTGAGTTTTATGATCCTGAATTATGACGGAAACCACATGTTTTTCAGCAACCTGTAGAAATGGTGCTCGCGCTCGGTAACTTCGTCGTCAGCTTTTATTAAAGACTTCGCGAAATGCAGAAAATCTTTTCTTTCTTTTTCTGTAGAATCATCAAAAAAGCATCGTGCATGAAACTCGAAATGGTCTTTCCACTGTTCGGGCTGAAGAATTGCGATGGCCTCTAGTTCATTATCCAGATTCATTTTGAAGGGAAATTCTTCCGCTAAATATTCCTGAATTTTAAGACCTTCAGCGGGTGCAAATTCACCATCAACTGATGATAAGATCATTAAAAGATGGTAACCTGCGATTGATTTATTAGACTTTTGCATTGTTGATATTTATTAAATTTTTAATGTTTGATATAATCTTTGGCCGGAATTTTATCAGTGATTTTGCCGTTCTGTAAAATTAATACAAAAGGATTGCTTCTCGCGATTGTTTTTATCGCAGTACCGTCCATCACTGCATTTTTTATGGTTTTAAAAGCCGTAGGATTGGTAGATATTCCCAGGATTAGAGCGTCTTTTTGGGCGTTTGCTTTCGCTTCAGCTTTAGTAAGAATATTTTTATCAACTTCCATGGGTTTGTAAGAAAAAATAAGGATGGCTTTATTTGCCTTTAAAATTTCGGGGGTTAAATCCATACCATCCACAGATTCAGGTTTGAATTTTGAAATCTCAGATTTGTATCCCTGTTTTACAATTTTAGAAGTCGTTTTTGCTTCTTCAATTTTCCATGGAGAGCCTTCTTCCCAATATTTTTTATCTGCAACATAAAGATCCTGATTCAGTTCCACAGTTTCACCGGTATTATCATTTTTAAGGCTGTAAAAAGTTTTATATTCTGAAGGATTTTTCTCAATATTGGCTTTTTCAGTATTCAAATCCGTGCCAATTTTATAATCTCGGAAATCGATTAAAGGTTCATGAAGAGTTCCATGAAGGGTAATAAGCCCCATTGCCAGTACAAAAACTGAAAGCGCAATATACTTGGTCTGTTTTTTTGGCTGAAGCAGCTTAAACTGATTTCTGTACATGAACCAAAGCAGCAACAACCCGAAGAGAAGAATTAAATCTTTCACAAAACTTTCCCACGGAGTAAAGGTAATAGCGTCACCAAAGCACCCGCAATCCGTCACTTTATTGAAATAAGCCGAATAAAAAGTCAAGAATCCGAAGAACACGCAAAGCGCAATAAGTGCGGTAAGCGTAAACTTCAAACGTATTCTCAGTAAGAGCATGAAGCCTAAAATAAGTTCCAAAGCCACAACAAAAATGGCAATAGGCAAGGCCTGGCTCTCAAAAAAAGGCATGTTGAAAACCGACGGCGAAAAATATTCTTCAAGTTTGAAGGAAAAACCCACCACATCTACCGCTTTCACAAAACCGGAAGCAATAAAAATCAATGCAACAGCAATCCGTAAAATATGTTTCATTTTAAATGATTTGTGGTTTAAATTCCTCTTGCTGTTCAGAAAATTTAATCAGACAGAACACTGCATAATTCAGCATGTCGAAATAATTTGCATCAATTCCTTCGGAAACCAAAGTTTCGCCGGCGTTATCCTCGATCTGTTTGGTTCTCAGTACTTTCTGATAAATTAAATCGGTGATCGAAGAAATTCTCATTTCGCGCCACGCTTCACCGTAATCATGGTTTTTCCGCATCATCAATTCTTTTGCTTCGTTAGCAAATCTGTCGTAAAGTTCCAGAATTTCAGCTTTATCCTGCTTAAAATCATCGGCAAACCCCTTTTCAAGCTGAATTAAACCAATGATGGAATAATTGACGATGGCAATGAAATTTTCTTCCTCGGATTCGCCAACTTTCGAGATTCCTGTGGTCTGAAAATTCCTTAAACTTTTTACTTTGATGAAAATCTGGTCGGTGAGTGAAGGAGTTCTCAGCACCCGGAACGAAGCGCCGTAATCGGTGAGTTTTTTACTGAATAAATCGCGGCAAACGCGGATGACTTCGTCGAACTGTTTTGATGTTTTCTGCATAAAATTTCTAAACTTTTCAAAGATAAGAATTTTGGAGGGAAGAGGGAAGCTGAAAGTTTGAAGTTTCATCGACATATTCCTTAAATTTGCGCGTATGAAAACTCAATCTGGTAACCATAAAAATTCTCATTTTTCTATAAACTGCCGTGGATCACTTATCGATTTGTCGGTCCCGAAAATTATGGGAATCCTCAACCTTACGCCTGATTCTTTTTCGGATGGCGGAAAATTCAATGAAGAAAAAGCAGCCTTGAAACAGGCTGAAAAAATGGTGAAAGAAGGTGCAGAAATCATTGACATCGGGCCGCAGTCTACCAGACCAAATGCACAGTTTCTGTCGGCTCCGGAAGAGATTTCAAGGATTGGAAACATGATTTCTCTGATTAAAAAAGAATTTCCTGAAACCTTAATTTCCCTCGATACTTTTTATGCAGAAACCGTAAAATTCGGTTTTAATGAAGGTTTAGATATTATCAACGATATTTCCGGCGGAATGTTTGATGAGAAAATGGTCGAAACTGTTGGAAAAACCGGACTTCCTTACATTCTGATGCACGTAAATCCGACGTACGAATCTATGCATGAAAAACTAATTGAAGACGACATCATTTTAAACATCAATAAATATTTTTCAGATAAAATATTGGGATTAAAAAAGTTTGGTGTGAAAGATATTATTCTGGATCCGGGCTTCGGATTCGGAAAAACAGTCGAGCAACAGCTTCAGATGATTGATGAGCTTCAGCACATCGGTTTTGGAAAATATCCGTTGCTGGTTGGTATTTCCAGAAAATCTTT
>JAHRWY010000217.1:0-3140 GCA_019104935.1 Kaistella sp. | reverse complement strand
GTCTTCCACTTCCGGCCCCTCGGCGATGGAAAAGCCCAGACGTTTAAAAATATCGCAGATTTCTTCTTTCACAATCGATATTGGATGACGTGCTCCGAGAGAAACCGGATAAGCCGTCCGTGTCAGGTCGATATCCACGTTTTTTTCTTTGTTGCCGTCAAACATCTCTTTCAACGAAAGAATTTTTTCCAGGGCTCTCTGTTTCAGCTCGTTCAGTTTTATGCCCACTTCGCGTTTCTGTTCAGGGGCAACGTTTCTGAAATCGTCCATCAGCACAGAAATAATGCCCTTTTTGCTTAAGTATTTGATGCGTAATGCTTCCAGTTCATCGGCATCCGATGCCGAAGACTGATCTATTTCAGAAAGAAGGGAGTGAATTTTATCTAACATACGATCTTTATTGTCTTTAATTTTATGCAAAAATACATTTTTCTTAGCTATTTACCTTGATTTTGAAGAAAGAAATCATTTCCCGCAATTTTTGAAAAACATATCGTATTTTTGTATTTATAAAAATACCTGTTTGTATAGCTTGATCAGATGCTTAAGAAAATAAAATCCTATATTGCCCAAAAACGTTTATTGGAGAACGATAAAGTGTTGATCACGGGGCTTAGTGGTGGCGCTGATTCCATGGCTTTACTGGATATAATGACTTTACTGGGTTACCGGTGTATTGCTGCGCATTGCAATTTTCATCTTCGTGGAGAAGAATCAGAAGAGGATGCCCTCTTTGTAAAGAAATGGTGTAAGGAAAGCGATATTGAATTTACTTCCGTCGACTTCGATACCCGGCAATACGCCGCCGATAAAAAAATTTCCATCGAGATGGCAGCACGTGAGTTGCGTTACACCTGGTTTGAAATGGTGAGGAAACAATTTAATGCCGATGCAATTGCTGTAGCTCATCACAAGGATGATTCTGTAGAAACGGTGCTGATGAATTTAATCCGAGGTACGGGAATAAGTGGATTGAGCGGAATTTCGCCCAAAAACGGAAAAGTAATCCGTCCCATGCTTTGTGTCTCACGGGTCGAAATCGAAAATTACCTGGAGGAACGTCAAATCCCTTTCAGGACTGATAGCACCAATCACGAAGATATTTATACCCGGAATCACATACGGTTAAATGTTTTGCCGATGTTGGAGAAAATTAATCCATCAGTTCGCGAAACCATTTTTCGCACTGCTGAAAACTTGGCCGAAGCAGAGAAAATATATAAAAAAGCTGTTCACGCAGACATCGAAGCTGTTTTGAAAAATGACAAAATAGATATTGAGGCGCTAAAACAAACTGTTTCTCCCTTATCAGTTTTGTTTGAGTTACTGGCGCCTTTAGGGTTTCATCCTGCCGTGATCGATGATGTGAAGACCGGATTGGATGCTTCACCGGGAAAGCAGTTTTTTTCGTCTGCATATCGGTTGATAAAGGACCGCACTTATTTCTTAATTGATAAAATAGAAAAAAAAGAGTCCGAAGACCCAATCTATTTTATCGATGCGGTATCGCAAGAAATATCTACTCCGGTAAATTTAGCTGTTAAATTAACAGATGTACCGAAACTCATCGATAAAAACAGTCGCGTATTATATGCCGATGCTGCTAAACTGCAGTTTCCGCTCAAGTTGCGGAAATGGCACTCCGGAGATTGGTTTTTTCCTTTTGGGATGGAGGGCAAAAAGAAGCTGAGTGATTTTTTTACTAATCAGAAATTTAACCTGAAAGAAAAGGAAGAAACATGGCTTTTGCTTTCGGGCGAGGAGGTGGTCTGGGTTGTCGGACATCGGCCGGATAACCGGTTCAAAATTACAGAAACAACTGAACGTGTTTTGCAAATTGAGTTAAAAAGGGATGAAATGACTTGAATAATCCATTTTTAGGATAAATTTCACCCTTATTTTTTGACGAAAAGGTATTTTTATGTAACTTCATACCGCAAAAAATGATTTTTGTTTAAACACAAAGGCAGGTAAAACGGTTATAACTAAAAAACTACGATAATGAAAAATAATGTATTTAAGGATATCTTGGTGGTGGCAGCTTTTTCTGCAGTTTCATATATTGTGATGCGAAACTACCAGAAAAAGAAAAGAAGAGACCGTCAAATGAGGGATTTCGTTCATTTCCAATTGTTCTGATTGCAGCTTTACCGGTAAATATATTTTGTGTTACAACTGTTCCGGCGCGAGAATTTTTGCTACCTTTGCATATTCTCAGTCAAAATAGTTGAAACTTTTTTTTTATGCTTACACTCAAAGTAATAAACGAAAATCGCGAAGAAGTTATTCGCAAACTTGCCAAAAAAAGATTCGTCGCTGAAGATATAATTAATCAAATTGTGGCGTTAGACGAAAAACGTCGTAGTTCTCAAACTCTTCTTGATAGCCAGTTGTCGGAGATTAACCTCTTGTCGAAGTCGATCGGAGGGTTGATGAAAGAAGGCAAGAAGGCTGAAGCGGAAATTGCCAAGCAACAAGTTTCCGAACTGAAGGAACTTTCCAAAATTAATGAAGCCGGGTTGAGAGAAGCCGAGTCAGCGATTCAGGATTTATTGGTTATTATTCCCAATTTACCGCACGATTCGGTACCTGAAGGTAAATCTGCTGAAGATAATCTTGTTGAACGTTCGGGTGGAAACATTCCTCAACTCTCTCCCGATGCTCTTCCCCATTGGGAGTTGGCAAAAAAATACGACTTGATAGACTTTGAATGGGGCGTGAAGATTACCGGTGCCGGGTTTCCTGTTTATAAGGCTAAAGGTAGTCGCCTGCAGCGTGCGCTCATCAACTTTTTTCTCGACAATGCCCGTGATGCCGGATTTGTTGAAATTCAGCCGCCTTATGTCGTAAATGCGACATCTGGCTTTGCGACGGGACAGTTACCCGATAAAGAAGGACAAATGTATCATGTAGGGTTAGACGATTTGTACCTGATACCAACGGCTGAAGTGCCGGTTACTAACCTTTACCGGGATGTAATTTTGGATGAAAAGGATCTCCCGGTAAAGAATACGGCTTATTCTGCTTGTTTTCGCCGAGAGGCAGGATCCTACGGAAAAGATGTGCGTGGATTGAACCGTTTGCATCAGTTTGATAAAGTAGAAATTGTGTGTATTGACAAGCCTGAAAATTCGTATCAG
>JAHRWY010000164.1:0-5099 GCA_019104935.1 Kaistella sp. | reverse complement strand
CTCGAATTCGTCGATAATCCATTGTTCGATATCTCCTTCTTCGGTACCTGCAAATTCTTTCAGTTCTACGTCATCGTCTTCGCTGGCTTCTCTGTACACATCAATTTCATATCCGCTTAACCAAGAGGCCAGTCTGATGTTTTGTCCTTGCTTACCGATGACTCTCGAAATCTCTTCTACCGGTGTGTACACCATCGCATACATCGTTTCCGGGTTAATTTCAATCTTATTAACAGTGATGTTTCCTAATGCTCTTTTTACCATGATTTCTGGGTTTTTAGACCACTGGATGACATCAATATTCTCATTTTTAAGTTCGCGGACTACACCGTGAATTCTTGATCCTTTTACGCCGACACATGCGCCTACCGGGTCAATTCTGTCGTCATAAGCATCCACTGCGATTTTCGCTTTTTCACCAGGGATCCTCACTACTTTCTTAAGGATGATGGTGCCGTCCTGGATTTCAGGAATATCAAGTTCAAGCAATTTCTCCAAAAATTTAGGAGCGGTTCTTGAAACAATGATCTGCGGTTTTGAGCCTTTAAAATCTACACTTTCTACAATGGCACGCACATTTTCTCCTTTTTTGAAGAAATCAGAAGGTATCTGGTTTTCTTTCGGAAGAATAAATTCGTTATCCTCATCATCAATCAAAATCACGTGTTTGTGACGGATATGGTGTACTTCACCAACAACAATTTCGCCAATCTTATCCTTAAACTCTTCATACAACATTGCATTGTTATGCTCCTGAAGTTTGGTTGACAAAATCTGCTTCAAAGTAAGAATACTTCTTCTTCCCAGTTTCTCAATCGGGATTTCAACGGTAAAATCTTCACCAACTTCGAAAGTTGGGTCAATTTTCTTTGCTTCGGAAATCTCGATTTCCAAATCATCATCTTCAGACATTTCGTCTTCAACGATGGTCTTGTTCAAAAATATCTGGAAATCCCCTTTATCAGGGTTTACAATAACATCGAAGTGATCATCAGAATCAAATCGTTTTCTTAATAAAGTTTTGAGCGAGTCTTCGATAATCGCCATCAGATCAATCTTGCTGATGCTTTTTTCTTCTTTGAAATCGCCAAATGCTTCAATTAATGCTAAACCGTCCATATGTATAAGTGATATATAAATGAATTCCCGGCGGGGAGCCAGTATTCATCATTTTGTTATTAAAATTTTATTGTTACCAGTGCTTTTTTAATCTCGGTGTAAGGAATTTCTTTCTCTTCAACCACATCCACTTTTCCTTTACCGATATCTTTAGCTTTACGGTATTTAAGGATAAGGGTGATTTTTTCCTCATCAACTTTTGCAAGTTCACCTTCGATTTTGGTGGAATCTGTCATCAAAAGATCGAGTTCGCGGCCAATATTTTTTCTGTACTGTCGCGGCGTGGTTAAAGGTTCGCTTAATCCCGCACTCATTACCTGAAGAGAAAAATCGTGTTCTTCACGATCCATATTAAATTCGATAGCGCGGCTTGCATCCAGACAATCCTGCAGTGTAACCCCCTGATCTCCATCGAGAATTACAGTAATATCATCTGCTGCCGAAAATTTCAAATCGACCAGAAACAAATCTTCTCTTTCTTCCAGAAAACTGCCCAGCAGCTCTTCTATCTTCTTTCTAAATTCCATATCTTTCATTTGAGTTACGAAAAAAGGCATTCTTGCGAAGGCCTTTTCATGTTTATCCGTAAATCCGATGCAAATATACAATTTTTTGATAACTCTGCAAAACTCTCTAAAGAATCACTTATTCATAATCAGGCAACAAGCGGTAAATTATTTATATTTGCAGGAGTTTTAAAACGATTAATTTTGAATATTACGATTGTAGGAACAGGTTATGTAGGCCTGGTTACAGGAACAACTTTAGCGGAATTGGGAAACAATGTTTTTTGTGTAGATATTGATGCAGAAAAAGTTGAAACCATGAAAAAGGGAACCGTTCCCATTTATGAGCCTGGGCTTGAAGAAATGTTCCTTAGAAACATTCAGGCACAGCGTTTATTTTTCACCACCGATTTAAAGGAGGCTTTAGACAAAAGTGAAGTCATTTATCTTGCCTTGCCTACGCCGCCGGGCGAAGACGGTTCCGCGGATCTTTCTTACGTACTGGATGTTGCAGGTAAAATTGGCGAACTGATGACCGAATACAAAGTGATCGTCAACAAATCCACTGTTCCTGTTGGGACGGCCGATACGGTGAAAGCCACTATTGCCGCAAAAACCGATATTCCTTTCGATGTTGTTTCAAACCCTGAATTTTTGCGCGAAGGTTTCGCCGTGGAAGATTCCATGAATCCTGCCAGAGTGGTTGTAGGAAGCGAATCGGAACGGGCGCGCGAAATTATGGCTAAAATTTACCAGCCTTTTACAAATACCGGGATTCCAATCATTTTTATGGATGAAAAATCATCTGAGCTTACCAAATATGCCGCGAATTCTTTTCTGGCCGTGAAAATTACTTTTATGAACGAAATCGCGAATTATTGCGAAAAAGTAGGCGCCGATGTGGACAAAGTCCGTCTTGGAATGGGTTCCGACGACCGAATCGGGCACCGTTTTCTTTTCCCGGGAATTGGTTACGGTGGAAGCTGTTTTCCAAAAGATGTGAAAGCCCTTATAAAATCGGGCAAGCAGGAAGATTTTGATTTTAAAATTCTGGAAGCGACCGAAAACGTAAACCAGCAGCAAAAAGTAATTCTGGTCTCCGAAATTGAAAAATATTTTAACGGAAACCTCAGCGGAAAAAAGATTGCAGTTTGGGGGCTTGCTTTCAAAGCAAATACCGACGATATCCGCGAAGCTTCATCTTTGGACAATATTAAAATCCTGCTCGAAAAAGGCGCAACAATAACTGCTTACGATACAATTGCGGAAGAGAACGTGAAGAAAATTCTGGGCGATAAAATTTCTTATGCAAAAGACATGTATTCGGCCCTCGAAAATGCCGATGCCCTGTTGATCGCAACAGAATGGAGTGAGTTTAAAAATCCTAATTTCAGTTTGATGGCTGAAAAAATGAACCATAAAGCCATTTTCGACGGCAGAAATATGTTTGCCCTGGAGCAGGTGGAAGATTCCGGCTTCTATTACAAATCCATCGGCCGCAAAACAGTGGAATAATTACAAAAACCTCAACACAAAATTTGAAACTGAATTTATTTTCCAAACTGATTTTTGCGGCGCTGCTGGCTTTCACGGTCAACAGTTTTGTTTATTTTTCTTTTGGAAATATATATTCTTCAAAAATTTTAAATTATACAGAGTTCCGGCAGCAGTTCAGTTCCGGGATTTACCAGTACCGCATTCTGAGCGGTTATTTCCTGATCTGGATTTATGAGTTTCTTTCAAATTTAAACATCGATTACGGAATATTTAAATTAAAGTTTTTCGACGGAAGCGCAGAACCCAAAATGTATCTGTCTTTCTTTTTACTGAATACATTTTTTCTGGTTTTAACTTCGGCAGTAATGGTTTTAATTACTGAAACTAAAAACTTCGTTGCCACCTCATCAGAAAAAATTCTTTTTACGGCTGTGGCTGTTTTCACCATCGGCCTTTCGCAGTTTGTTATTGTTCCTTATGATATTTCGAGCTATTTTTTTCTGATGCTTTTTTTCCTGACACTCATCAGGTACACAGCGAAGAATTCAGTTATACAATTGATTTTTCTCGGAATACTGATGCTGATTTCTACGCTTAATAGAGAATCTTCCGCACTTTCACTCTCGCTCACCGCAACTTTACTTTATGCCAAATTCGGTCTGAAAAAGGGAACTTTAATTCCAGTAGTGCTTTTAGGAATCACGTTTCTGATGGCGTATTTTGGGATGAGGCTGATGAATGAAAGTTTCACGACAAATGACGGGAATTTACTCATTCAAAATTTTTCTCAGCCTAAAAATGTTTTAGGACTGTTGTTTTGGCTGGTATTTTTTGTTTTTTCCGTGTTGCTTGCGAAAGACCGGAAGGCCGTACAAAACATCCTGATTTTTCACATTCTTTCGGTACCGTATATTGTAATGTGTTTTTATGCGGGAATTATTTATGAAATAAGACTTTACACCCCTTTATTTCTCTGTGCACTGTTCTTAAGCCGCACCGATGTGAAGACATTTCAATAATTTAACTTATTTTTGATAAAAATTTATTATTTCACAAATGAGCGAACCAAAACAGCAGTGGACTGAAACCATTGAGGCTG
Source organism: Kaistella sp. (assembly GCA_019104935.1). Taxonomy (GTDB): domain Bacteria; phylum Bacteroidota; class Bacteroidia; order Flavobacteriales; family Weeksellaceae; genus Kaistella. Next base: position 878 of record JAHRWY010000164.1, on the reverse strand, counting down.
ACCATTCCCTATTCGACCTGAAACTCGGCGAGGTATGGCGGTACAAAGATCTGGTGTACATGTTTGTGAAACGGGATTTTGTTTCCAGTTTCAAACAGACTATTTTGGGACCCGTTTGGTTTTTTATCAATCCCATTTTAACCACCATTGTTTTTGTTGTGGTTTTCGGGAAGATTGCAGGACTTTCTACAGACGGTCTTCCGCAGATTCTCTTCTATCTTTCTGGCGTTACACTCTGGAATTATTTTTCAACTTCATTAACAGGGGCTTCATCCGTTTTTACAACCAACGCTTCAATCTTCGGGAAAGTTTACTTCCCACGGCTCGTAATGCCGATTACAATTGTAATTTCTAACCTCATGAGGTTTGGTGTACAGTTTATCCTTTTCCTTATGGTTTGGATTTATTATTTGGTAAAAGGCGATATCACTCCAAATGTGTGGTTGCTTGCAACGCCTTTGCTAATCATACTGATGGCTGCATTTGCAATGGGTGCAGGAATGATTATTTCGTCGCTCACCACAAAATACCGCGACCTTCAGATGCTTCTGGGATTTGGTGTAAGTTTGTTTATGTACGCCACACCGGTGATTTATCCGCTTTCATCACTCTCAGGAATATGGAAGAAAATCGCTTTCTATAATCCTCTTACCGGAATTTTCGAATGTTTTAAATACGGCTGGCTGGGTTCCGGGGATTTTTCACCGGAAATGCTCCTCATCAGTTCCCTTATTATTTTCGTAATGTTAGCGGTAGGCACCGTCGTATTTAACAAAGTGGAGAAAAGTTTTATGGACACCGTTTAAACCTTAACCTTATCCTCAACCTAAAAACATGCTCGCATTAAAAGCAGAAAATATATCAAAACAATACCGCCT
>JAHRWY010000155.1:0-13050 GCA_019104935.1 Kaistella sp. | reverse complement strand
GCAACATTCTTCACACTTTCCGCATCTTTTACCGATGCACCACCGAATTTGAAAATTTTCATTTAATTATTTAGATATCAATAAATTATATTACAAAAACCACTGATTTTTTTCACAAAATAACAGCGGGTAAAATTATTAATTTACAGCGACATAAAAAAACGGAGAAATGCATTTGTCAATACATGGGAGAATTAAATTGCGGATGCATAAATTCTGTCATTTATCACCCGAAAAAGCAGGCAGAAGTCAAAGATTTTTCCGAAATTTGTAAAAATCCAAAAAGTATAAAATGTCGGAAAAAAACTTTCAAACCCTGGGTGAATTCATCATTGATAAACAGGAAGATTTTCAGTATTCAACCGGTGAGTTTTCGCGTCTCTTAAGTGCAATTCGTCTTGCTTCAAAAGTGGTAAATCGCGAGGTAAATAAAGCAGGCATCGCCAACATCATCGGAAAAGCAGGGAACGAAAACATTCAGGGCGAAGAACAGCAGAAACTTGATGTGCTGGCAAATGAGATTTTCATTGAAGCCCTTTCCCAACGCGAAGTGGTGTGTGGAATCGCCTCTGAAGAAAGCGACGATTTTATTGAGATAAAAGCCAGTGCCAACGCCCATTTAAGTAAATATGTGGTGCTTATCGATCCTTTGGACGGATCTTCAAACATTGATGTAAATGTTTCTGTAGGAACTATTTTTTCGATTTACAGAAGGGTTACAGAACCAGGAACACCGGTTACTTTAGAAGATTTTTTACAGAAAGGCGTTAATCAGGCAGCTGCAGGTTATGTAGTTTACGGCTCCTCAACCATGATCGTGTATACGACCGGAAACGGCGTAAACGGTTTTACACTCGACCCCAGTTTAGGTACGTATTACCTTTCCCACCCTTGCATGAAATTCCCGGAAACAGGAAAAATTTACTCCATCAACGAAGGAAACTATATTAAATTCCCACAAGGCGTAAAAAATTATATCAAATACTGCCAGCTCGAAGAAGGCGACCGACCTTATACCTCACGCTATATCGGAAGTTTGGTTTCAGATTTCCACCGGAATATGATTAAAGGCGGAATTTACATTTACCCTTCTACCTCACAGTCGCCGAACGGAAAACTGAGGTTACTCTACGAATGCAATCCTATGGCATTTCTGGCAGAACAGGCAGGCGGAAAATGTACCGACGGATTCCAGAGAATTCTTGAAATTCAACCTACCGAACTTCACCAGCGCGTACCATTCTTCTGTGGAAGCCTGAAAATGGTAGAAAAAGCGGAAGAGTTCATGAGAAAGGCAGCAGAATAAACTTTTTGTTCTAAATATTAAAATTTTGACGGCAACTTATACCCAATACATCCTTAATTTCAAACGTCCGGGAGGCACTTCACGTGGAGTTTTGAATACAAAGGAAACTTATTTTCTGAATATCACCCAAAACGGAAAAATCGGAACCGGAGAATGCGGACTCTTCCGGGGTTTAAGCTATGACGATGTGCCAGAATACGAGAAAAAACTTCAGTGGCTTTGCGAAAACATCAATGCTGAACATGATTTTCTGAAAGAGGAACTGAAACATTTTCCGTCGATCTGGTTCGGATTTGAACAGGCGGTTTTAAACCTCGAACATGGGGACGACCTCTATTTCCCCAGCGATTTCACAGCAGGAAAATCACCCATAAAAATCAACGGATTAATCTGGATGGGCGATTCGGCGTTTATGGAAGAGCAGATTCAGGTAAAATTAGCCTCCGGGTTCGATTGCTTGAAACTGAAAATCGGTACGGACTGGAATGCGGAGAAAAAAATCCTTCACGACCTTCGAAAAAAATTTCCGGCAGACCAACTCGAATTAAGAGTGGATGCCAACGGCGGATTCCGCTTTAATGAAGCAAAGACTGTTCTGGAGGAACTTTACGAACTGCAGATTCATTCGATTGAGCAGCCAATTAAAGCAGGAAACCGGGAAGAAATGTACCAGCTTTGTACAGGCACAAAAACTCCGATAGCCCTCGACGAAGAATTAATTGGAATTGTAGATTATTCAGAAAAAAAGAAACTTCTGGAAGAGATACGTCCACAATACATCATCCTGAAACCTTCTTTAATCGGAGGTTTTTCAGGAAGCAACGACTGGATTTCGCTTGCTGAAAGCCTTGGAATCGGCTGGTGGATTACTTCTGCACTGGAAAGCAATATCGGCCTGAATGCCATCGCACAATATACCTTTACCAAAAACCCGAAAATCCCACAGGGATTGGGAACAGGAGGTTTATTCACCAACAATTTTGAAACTAGGCTGGAGCTTTCCGGCGATCGCCTTTCCATAAAAAAAGTCTGAAATTGCTTTCAGACTTTTGAAATTTAATCCCCCACAGATTAAATTACGTTTTCTATAAAAATGTTTTTTTTCAGATTATGCACCATAAGTGCAAGTTTCTTTTTAATCGTTTTCATAGAAGTAAAAAATTAAGTGTTAATGAATGATGTTTTCCGTACTGCCATTATTATACCAAAAACACCCTCGAAAAAAATTTTTTTTTAGATTTCACCGATATTTTTTTAACCTTTATTGTAATTGATTCATCTAAAGCAACTTCCGGAAAAACATTTTCCGATTAATTGTTTTTTTACTACAAACGATGAGAGAAACAGGAAATTCCGCATCGGGTACAAAAAACAGCTTAGCATATCTAATTAAGACCTGTATTCGCAGGCCAAAAGGCGGGGTTAATAAAAGTAGTTCCTTTTTTTAGCAATTATCCGTAAATTTGCGTTCTACAAAGAATAGACAATGGAAGAAGAAAAAAAATCACTCAATTTTATTGAGCAAATTATAGAAGACGATTTAGCGAACGGGTTCCCGAAGGACAAACTTCGCTTCCGTTTCCCGCCGGAACCCAACGGCTACCTGCATATCGGCCACACAAAAGCCATCTGCATTAATTTCGGTTTGGGCGAAAAATACGGCGCACCTGTAAATCTTCGTTTTGATGATACCAATCCCGAAAAAGAAGAGCAGGAGTTCGTTGATTCCATTAAAGCAGATATCGACTGGCTCGGTTTTAAATATGACAAAGAACTTTATGCTTCAGATTATTTTGAAACGCTTTATGAATGGGCAGTTCAAATGATTAAAGATGGGAAAGCCTACGTTGATGAGCAGTCGTCAGAGGAGATTACGGCCCAAAGAAAAAATCCATTTGAAGACGGAATCGATTCTCCTTTCAGAAACCGACCTGTAGAGGAAAGTCTTGAACTTTTCGAAAAAATGAAAAACGGCGAATTCGAAGAAGGATCTATGTCACTGCGTGCAAAAATCGACATGAAATCACCGAACATGAACATGCGTGATCCGGTGATGTACAGAATTTTGAAAAGACCGCACCACCGAACCGGCGAAAAGTGGAAAATTTATCCAATGTACGACTGGGCTCACGGCGAATCCGATTATATCGAACAGATTTCTCACTCTTTATGTTCGCTGGAATTCGAAAACCACCGTCCGCTTTACGACTGGTATCTGGATCAGGTTTATGACGAAAACCTGGTAAGAAACAAACAGCGCGAATTCGCAAGGATGAATGTTTCTTACATGATTACCTCCAAAAGAAAATTACAGCGCTTGGTTGCAGAAAAAGTGGTTACCGGCTGGGACGATCCAAGAATGCCGACCATTTCAGGGATGCGCAGATTAGGTTTTACGCCTAAAGCCATCAAAAACTTTATTGAAAGAGTGGGTGTTGCCAAAAGAGAGAATTTAATCGACATTCAGCTGCTGGAATTTTTCGTGAGAGAAGATTTAAATAAAATTTCAACACGCGTAATGGCCGTAGTAGATCCGGTAAAACTGGTAATTGAAAATTATCCCGAAGATACTGAAGAATGGCTGGAAACAGAAAACAATCCTGAAGACGAAAACGCAGGAACAAGAGAAATTCCTTTTTCCAGAGAACTTTACATCGAAAGAGAAGATTTCAAGGAAGAAGCGGGCAATAAATTTTTCCGTCTGAAACTGGGCGGCGAAGTGCGCCTGAAATCTGCGTACATCATCAAAGCTGAACGTGTTGAAAAAGATGAAAACGGAGAAATAACCACCATTTATGCAACTTACGATCCGAAAAGTAAGTCCGGAAGTGGTACCGAAGAAAGTCTAAGGAAGGTAAAAGGAACGTTACACTGGGTATCAGCTAAACATGCATTGCCGGTAGAAGTGAGAATTTACGACCGACTGTTTACTACACCGCAGCCGGATGCTGAAAAAGAAACAGATTTCATGGATTTCATTAATCCTGAAAGCTTGAAAACCGTTCAAGGATTTGCAGAACCTAGTCTGCAGAATGCTGAAATCGGCCAGCCTTATCAGTTCCAGAGAATCGGATATTTTACAAAAGACAGCGATTCTACACCGGAAAAACTGGTTTTTAACCGAACTGTAACCCTGAAAGACGGCTATAAACCGGAATAATTGATAAAAACCCCTTCTTCACCGGAGGGGTTTTTATATTTCAGAATATCAGTAAAAGTTTTTTCCCGTTATATATTATATTTATATTCGCATCACATTTTTAATTTCATGAAAAAATTATTTTCTCTACTTATAGTATTTATTTCTCTGTCCGTATTTTCTCAGGAAAGCATAAATTTCGAAAAAGGCACATTCAAAGAAATTCTGGCAAAAGCAAAAAAAGAAAAAAAGCTTGTATTTATGGACGCTTTTGCAGTGTGGTGTGGACCCTGCAAATTAATGGAAAAAAACATTTTCCCTTTAGCTTCGGTTAAGGAATATTATAACGCCAACTTTATCAATGCCCGGTTCGATATGGAAAAAGGTGAAGGACGCGAAATTGCAGCAAAATACGAAGTCCGCTCCTACCCTTCATTCCTTTTTCTGAATGGTGATGGTGAAGTGGTGATGAACAGTTACGGTTACATGGGTGAAGAAGCCTTTCTTGCGATGGCCAGGGAGGCCAATAATCCGAAATTCCGCACCGCATCCAATAAAGAACTTTTCGAAAAAGGCGAATCCGATCCGGAATTTTTACTCAACATGATGAGGCTTTATGCAGACAGCGATTATGAACTGGCAAAAAAAGTTTCCGAAAGATATTTCAAGGTAAAGAAAAATCAATCTTTTACTAAAGACGAAGTTGGGCTTCTTCTCTATTTCACCAAAGCGACAACTGATCCAAATTATCAGATTTTCACAGCAAAAAAGAATGAAATTGCAGCACTGATGTCTGAAGATATTTATACCCAGTTCGATATAAATATTAAAATTTCTAAAGTATTGGAAAATTCGCTGGACCAGAAAACGGGAATCATCAATGACGATTATTTCTACAAAAACGCAATCCCACTGGTTGGAAAAGACGAAGCAGAAACCGCACTGAACCGCATGAAAGTGATTCTTTATCCCAACCTGGGAAACTTCACAGAATATGAAAAAGCTGCTTTGAAATACTACAGCAACGCCGATAATTTTGATCCTGAAGAACTGCTGAAAGCTGCCTGGATCTTCAGCGAACACGTTTCGAATCCCACTGCGCTGAAGAAAGCTGAAGAATGGGCGGAAAAATCGGTAATGCGGTCTGAAAACCCTGAGAACACCTACATTTTGGCAAAACTTTATTCCAAAACAGGCAAGAAAGACAATGCGAAATCCTACGCCGAGATTTCAAAGAAATTGGCTGAAAGCCAGGGAAAAGATGCCACACTTGCCAATAAATTATTAGAAAACTTAAAATAGGCAGTTTTGAAAAAAATTCTACTGATTTTTGCTCTTTCCTTTGCTTCTCTGGGAAATGCACAGCACAAGGATACCCTTCAAAAAAAACTTTTCGTTAAAGCAAATGCACTTTTCCTGCCGGTGGGTGTATTAAACGCAGGACTCGAATACCAGTTAAGTGACAAGATGACCGTTCAGGGCGAGATATTTATTTCACCATGGAAATCTTTCGCAGGTAAATACGCTCAGGTGTATATGGCTGGGCTGGACGGACGCTATTATTTTAAAGAAGCTTTTAAACACTGGTATGTAGGGGGTAACTTTTCGTTTGCGCGGTATAAAATGCAGAAATGGAATTACTGGAAGGATCTTCCCTCACAGTTCTCACCGGAATCACCGATTTACAATCTGTCTGATCTCTATCAGGATGGCTTTTCTTTTTTTCTCGGCGCAGTTGTAGGATACCAGTTTAAACTGAATGAAAACTGTAATATGGATCTCTATCTCGGTGGCGGAACAGCACAAAGCTATTATAAAGGATTTCATAAAAAATTGGGAGTCCGCTATGATACAGACCCCGACCGCGTATATAACCAAAGCGGCGAGTGGATACCCTATCGCGGTGGAGTAATGATTTCTTATCAACTAAAATAATGGATATAAAAAGTAAAAAATTCATGGTGGTGGCAGCCATCACCTTTCTGATTCTCTTTCTGATGAATTATATCGGAAACGACATGCCCGACAAACTCGAACGGGCACTGATGACCGCTGTTGCAGGCGTGGTAGGGCTCACCATCGGGATGTGGTTCGTTCACAAAAATTCAAAAGACGACACCCATCACGATTTTGATTAAAAATTTCAGCATGCAGAAAGATCAGAAAGATCTGTTTTTTTTGTTCTAAGCAATCATGTTTCCGTCTTCCATTCAAAAAAATTATCTTTGCACCATGATAAAAATCGGGAATATTGAACTTCCGGAATTCCCTCTTCTGCTCGCCCCGATGGAAGATGTTTCGGATCCGCCCTTTCGCAGGCTGTGCAAAATGCACGGTGCAGACTTGATGTATTCGGAATTTATTTCTTCTGAAGGCCTTATCCGCGATGCGATGAAAAGCAAAAAGAAATTGGATATTTTCGACTACGAAAGACCCGTAGGAATACAGATTTTTGGTGGCGACGAAGAGGCGATGGCGCTTTCCGCAAAGATTGTAGAAGCCGTAAATCCGGATTTGGTAGACATCAATTTCGGCTGCCCTGTAAAAAAAGTGGTTTGTAAAGGTGCCGGTGCCGGTGTTTTAAAAGATATCGACCTGATGATCCGGCTTACGAAAGCGGTGGTAAATTCCACCCATCTACCTGTTACCGTGAAGACCCGTCTGGGCTGGGACACCGATACGATCAACATTATGGAAGTTGCAGAACGCCTGCAGGATGTCGGCATCAAAGCATTAACCATACACGCCAGAACACGTTCGCAAATGTACAAAGGCGAGGCCGATTGGGATTATATTTCGAAAGTGAAAAACAATCCGAATATTGAAATCCCTATTTTCGGGAACGGCGATGTAGATTCTCCGGAAAAAGCTTTGGAATACAGACAAAAATACGACTGCGACGGCATTATGATCGGTCGCGGCGCGATTGGTTATCCATGGATTTTCAATGAGATTAAACATTTCTTTGAAACAGGTGAAAAATTACCGGAACCCACCGTTTCGCAAAGACTGGAAGCGGTTCGCCAACATGCAGAATGGAGCATGGAGTGGAAAGGTGAACGCCTTGGTTTAATTGAAATGCGCCAGCATTACAGCAACTATTTCCGTGGAATTCCTCATTTTAAAGATTTCCGCAGAAAGTTCCTTGAAGTTTTCACGCTCGAAGAAATGGATGCGGTTATTGCTGAAGCCGATCACTTTTATCAAGAATTTCAATTCGAAAGTAATTAAGGTCTCAATTTTTTCCGAAAATACCGGGACAGATTTGCCTCAGCAAGATTTCGTCCGCAGAAACTTTGGATTCTTTTGATAAGGCAAAGCAAAATTTTTTGCAATATGGTCAGCAGATAAAAACTTTGGATTTCAAAAACGTAATTTTGGATTCCTGCAAAACTCTTGACTGATTTTAAATTGCCTTTAATCCGTAACATTCAGCGAGTTTTGAAGACTAATTTATTAAATTGATTTTTGATGCTTAAAGCAGAACATGTAACCAAAACTTATAACGCAGGAAAAAAACTTGCGCTGGAAGATTTCTCTATCAACGTTCCCGAAGCCAGTATTTATGGACTTCTTGGGCCAAACGGTGCCGGAAAAACCACCTTCATCAGAATTATCAATCAGATTACGCAGGCAGATTCGGGCGAAATATTCATCAATAATGAAAAACTGAATCCCAACCATATCCGCCAGATCGGTTATATGCCCGAAGAGCGCGGACTCTATAAAAACATGTCGGTTGGTGACCAGATTCTTTATTTCGGTGAGCTGAAGGGAATGAGCAAAAATGATGCGCTGAACCAGGCAAAATACTGGTTCGAACAGCTGGAAATCGACCAGTGGTGGAAGAAAAAACTCAGTGAACTCTCCAAAGGGATGGCCCAGAAAATTCAGTTTGTGGTGACGGTTCTTCACCGCCCGAAACTGTTGATTCTTGATGAACCGTTTTCGGGTTTCGATCCGGTAAACGCCAATCTGATCAAAGACCAGATCCTGAATTTAAAAAACAACGGTACCACCATCATCCTCTCTACGCACCGCATGGAAAGTGTGGAGGAAATGTGCGATTATGTAGCATTAATCGATCATGCGAAGAAAGTGCTGGACGGAAAAGTGTTCGATGTACGCGAACAGTTCAAGAAAAATATTTTCGGGGTGACTTTGGCCGACATTAATAATGAAGCGTTTGAACAGTTCAGGAATCAGTATCAAATTCAGGAATATTGTACAGAAAATCAGCTGGTTTCTTTCGATTTGAAAAACGATAATGACCAAAATATTGTGTTGAATGAACTGATGAAAGTCGGCAAAATACGGTCTTTTGATGAGAAAATCCCGAGCATGAACGAAGTATTCATCAATGCAGTTTCGGCTGGTAAGCGGTAAATTTCTCTTTTAATGTTTAAAAATTAACCTGAAAATCAATTCATGAAAAATATATTTTTAATTACCAGAAGAGAATATCTCACCCAGGTAAAGAAAAAATCTTTTGTCATCCTCACACTTCTCGCACCGGTGCTGATGATTGCTTTTGCAGCGTTCATCGCATTTCTGTTTAAGGCAAACGAAAGTTCCAGCACGTTTAATGTAGTCGATAAAAGCGGACTTTTCATAGGAAACCTGAAAAGTGACGCGTCGATAAAATATGTTTTCGTACCTCGGGAAAACGAGAAAGCACTTACCTCGACTTTAAAGGACATGGACGGGATTGAAGGACTTCTGATCATTCCCGAACTTAAAGATAACAACTTTGATGAGCTTGAGAAAAACTCGAAATTACTGATCAACAAAAAGATTGGTTTCGACACGAAAATGAGTGTAGTGGCCGATCTGTCGAGAATCATCAAGCAGGAAAAAATTAAAAAACTCGGAATTTCTGAAGATCAGATCATCAGTCTGGATAAAAATTTCGACCTCAACACCCAGAATGTTGTCGATAATAACAAAGCAGATTCAGATCTTGATTTCGGGATAAAATCGGGGCTCAGCATGGTTTTGATGTACGCTGTTTTCATGTTTATCATTATTTATGGCGTGCGCGTGATGCGCAGTGTTCTGGAGGAAAAAAACAACCGTGTGGTAGAAATCATCATCTCTTCGGTAAAACCTTTTGAACTGATGATGGGGAAAATTCTGGGCGTAACGCTGGTTGCTTTAACCCAGTTCAGCATTTGGATCACGATGTCGGTAGTAGGTGCGGTATTTTTAAATACTGGTTTTTCGGCGATGCAGAAGCAGATTCCGGGTAGCGAACAGTCGGCGGAAATGATAGAAAAATTCGATATTAAGCAGACCGCATCAGAAGTTTCGCATATTCTTCTGGACATGAATTATCCCCTGATTATTTTCGTGTTTATTGTATTTTTTCTGTTAGGATATATTTTTTACAGTTCGATGTACGCGGCCATCGGTTCTGCAGTAGATAACGAAACCGAAACGCAGCAGTTTACTCTTTTTGCCATTATTCCTTTAATGATCGGTATGTACGGCAGTTTCACGATTATGAATAATCCTGAAGGACCGCTTGGTTTTTGGCTCTCGATTATTCCGTTTACCTCTCCTGTGGCGATGATTGCAAGAATTCCGTTTGGGGTTCCGGGCTGGCAGATCGCACTTTCGATCTTCCTGCTGGTGATTTCAACGTTACTGATGATTTATATCGCGGCAAAAGTTTACCGGGTAGGAATTTTAATGTACGGAAATAAAGCCAGCGCTAAAGAAATCTGGAAATGGATCAGGAGTTAAGCCCGTTCAGGTTAAGCTTAAGCTTAAGTAAAAATTTTTACTGGAAAATATAACTCAAACCTACGCTGAGTACCTGTTCAGATTTTTTCTTGCTGATGTTGGGATCATTCGTCTGCTCCTTCATCAGTCCTTTATACGTGTTGCTTAAACCGATATCGTAGCGGGCGGTAACCTCAAACATTCTTTTGTAAGAAAAACCGATGCCCAAACCTACGCCGAAATTAAAGCTCGCAGCCTTGCCGTTAATCCCCGTTTCAGGATCACCTTCTTCAGTATATCGTAATGGTGCATTTTTTACGTTCTGATTGATAAGAAAATTGAATTTAGGACCTGCGAGGCCAAAAAATTCAGATTCTGCTTCCGAAAAATAGCCTTTAAAATAAAGAGGGACACTGATGTAATTGTTGGCATATACCGCATCATAACCTACTGCACCCTTCAAATCCTTATCTTTTCCGGTTTCGCCGGCACCCAGATATTCAATTCCCGGCTGCAGATAAAACTGGTCGTTATTGTCTACCGGAATTAAAGCCAACACTCCGCCAAACCCCGAATAAATAGGTCCTGAAGGATTATGGGCATTGCTCACGCGCGAGTATGTTCCACCGCCGGTAATACCGAATCTGGTATTGCGCAGATCAATCTGTGCTGAAAAGAGCGCCGCTGCACATAGTGCGGAAACGACTGATAGTTTATTTTTCATAATGGTGTTTATGAACAAAGATAAAAAATATTGAACAAAAAAAAGGTTCTGTAAAAACTTACAGAACCTTTTTATATTTTGATGAGGAAAATTATCCTAAAACCTGCGCTACAGTAGAACCGATTTCAGCAGGTGAATCCACCACATTGATTCCGTTTTCTCTCATGATCGCCATTTTCGCCTGTGCAGTATCTTCGGCACCACCTACGATTGCTCCTGCGTGGCCCATTGTTCTGCCTTTAGGTGCAGTTTGACCTGCGATGAAACCAACAACCGGTTTTGTAGAACCGCTTTCTTTATACCATCTTGCAGCTTCAGCTTCTAATGAACCTCCGATTTCTCCGATCATTACTACAGCATCTGTTTCAGGATCGTTGATGAACAGTTCCAAAGCTTCTTTGGTTGTAGTACCGATGATCGGGTCACCACCAATTCCGATCGCGGTAGAAACTCCGTAACCTGCTTTCACTACTTGGTCTGCAGCTTCGTAAGTAAGGGTTCCTGATTTTGAAACGATTCCTACTCTTCCTTTCTTGAAAACAAAACCTGGCATAATCCCGATTTTCGCTTCGTCGGAAGTGATGATTCCAGGGCAGTTTGGCCCGATCAATCGGCAGTCTCTGTCAGCAATATAAGCTTTCACTTTCACCATGTCTTCCACAGGAATTCCTTCGGTAATACATACGATTACTTTAATTCCGGCTTCCGCAGCTTCCATAATGGCGTCTGCAGCAAATGCAGGCGGAACGAAAATAATGGAAACATTTGCTCCAGCTTTTTCTACCGTTTCAGCAACAGTATTGAAAACCGGTTTTCCCAAATGCTCAGTTCCTCCTTTTCCTGGAGTTACACCGCCTACTACGTTGGTTCCGTATTCAATCATCTGACCTGCGTGGAAGGTTCCTTCGTTTCCTGTAAAGCCCTGTACGATTACTTTAGAATCTTTGTTTACTAATACTGACATTCTTATGTTTTTTAAATTTATTATAGAATATTAACTCTCACAAATTTACTGAATCTGCCGAGTTAAAAAAAATTATCAATTATTTTATTCGTTATATTTCTTAAATACTTCCTGAAGACAGGAATTTGTATTGTCAAAGAAATTACAGTTATCGATCACCTCCGCTAAAACCGGCGTGTCCGAAGTAAGTTCCTTAAGTTTCTTCTTATGGTTGGTTAAAATACTAAACATTTCATACTTACCGTCATTTTTGATCAAAATATCAATAGACCCTTGCGAATGGTCGTATGAATTTTCTGTATAATCCCTGTACCATTTCATCTTTGGTCCGTCCTGAATCAATTCAAACATTCCGAATTTTTCCAGTGGTCTTTCAAAAACCCTGTTTTGCCCCTTCAGATCAACAAATTCAATGCGTCTGAACTTATTAAAGAGGTGTTTTTCTTTTTTGCCAGCATCGTTGATAAGAAAAATATTTTTTTGGGTGATACTGTTCTCATATATTTCGTTTTCGTAAAAGATGCTTTTTCTGAACAAAATTTTAGCATTGGAATCGGTACCGTCGGCAAAAAGTATTTTAGCATTGATTTCAGCTTTTTGAGAAAAGCCCAATATAAACAGAAAAATACTTAACAAAGATAAAATTCGCTTCATCCTAAAGATTTTTCAGTTTCACTTCTTTTCTTAAATAATCCCTAAACTCCTCAGCCAACTGTCCGAAATAGGTTTTTCCGCCTTTCAAGTCTTTGTTGACGCCGGTTTTGCCTAAAAGAACGGCTCCTTTTCCCACTCGGTTACCGGAGGCCATACCTACTTGTCCCCAAACCGTTACCTCGTCTTCGATGACGCAACAACCTGCAATCGCAGCATGGGAAGCAATAAGCACTTTTTTACCGATGATGGTATCGTGACCGATTTGTATTAAATTATCTAAAATAGAACCTTCGCCAATAATGGTGGAATCCGTTACGCCACGGTCGATGGTGCAGTTGTTTCCGATCTCCACATTGTTTTCAATAATGACATTTCCTACAGAAATCAGGCGGTCGAAATTTCCGTTCAGTTTTCTGTAATAAAATGCGTCGCCGCCCAAAACAGTTCCGCTCTGGATAATTACGTTGTCGCCGATGATGGTTCTGTCGCCTATCACAACATTCGGGAAAATGATACAGTTTTTGCCGATTTTCACTTCG
>JAHRWY010000141.1:0-16671 GCA_019104935.1 Kaistella sp. | reverse complement strand
GCAGAATCGGGCGACGGATTTCTGGATAAAGATTTTAAACCCACCCAAATCGGAAACAGTTTAACCAAACAGTTTGTTCATCAGTTAAGAAGTGAAGAACACGCAATTTTGGTGGGAACAAATACAGCGTTAACCGATAATCCCGGGCTAACGACAAGGGAAATTACAGGAAAAAATCCCGTAAGAATTTTGATTGATTTTGATCTGAAAGTTCCTGGAAACTTTAATATTTACAATAACAAAGCGCCAACTTTAGTGTTCAATGGGGTGAAAGATTCAGAAGAAAGTAACATAAAATTCATAAAAATTGAAAAGGAAAACTTTCTTGAAAATTTAATGCAAAAACTTTATGAAAATCAAATACAGTCGGTGATTGTTGAAGGCGGAAGTTTTACACTTCAACAGTTTATCGATGCAGAGATTTGGGACGAAGCCATCATAATTAAAAATGAAAACCTGAAGTTGACCAACGGAACAAAAGCACCTGAATTTCATCACGAAAATTTCGAAACAAAAAATTTCAGAGACAATATCATTGAATTTCATAAAAACTTCTAAACTTGGAATTTTCTTTCAATACTATAAAATCACCTGTAGAAAACACTCTTTTAAAAGAAAAAGGAAGCAAATTCATCGGTTTTGCCTTTCCTGTTGATGATGAAGCAGAACTGAAGAAAAGTTTAGAGAAAATACGCGAAGAACACCCGAAAGCTACGCATCACTGTTACGCCTACCGTCTTGGCATAAAAGGTGAAAATTACCGTGCTAATGACGACGGCGAACCTTCCGGAAGCGCAGGCCTGCCAATTTACAATCAACTTTTGGCTCACGAAATAACGAATGTTTTAGTTATTGTGGTTCGGTATTACGGCGGAACAAAACTTGGCGTTTCCGGTCTCGTAAAAGCGTATAAAGAGTCTGCAAAAATTACATTGGAAGAAGCAGAGATCGTTAAAAAGGAACTGGAGTCTGAGATCGAAATAAGCTTCGGCTTCAGTCAACAAAACCAAATCTTTACTCTACTCAGTAAATTCGACGGAAGAATTCTGGACTTTCTGTCCGATGAGAAATGTATCATCACTGCTAAAATAAAAACTTCCATAAAAGAAAACATCTCGGAACAACTGTCCGAGATGCAGAATATTTCTTTCCGTTTTAACTAGCTTAATCTCTCCTGCCCATAAGCATCGATGCCCAATACAGCAGCTGTGCCAAAGAACCGAGTGCTGCAACCAGATAAGTTCTTGCCGCCCAAGTTAATGAATCCTTTACCCCAACATATTCTTCTGAAGTAACTGTTCCGGTGTCTTTCAACCATTTCATTGCTCTGTTACTTGCATCATATTCCACCGGCAAAGTCACGAAAGCGAACAGCGTGGTAACGGCGAACATAGCAACACCAATCGCAAGCACGGTCGTATTTCCGTTCGGATTTTCTATGGTTTGCGTTGCACTCATCAGCACAATACCCGCGATTAATACAAACTGCATGAGGTTTGAACTGATGCTTACAATCGGAACGAGTTTGGAACGAAGCTGAAGCATCGAATATCCTACAGCATGCTGTACCGCGTGTCCACACTCGTGTGCTGCAACTGCGGCTGCTGCGGCGTTGCGCTGCATATAAACTCCTTCTGAAAGATTCACTGTTTTGTTTACCGGATTATAATGGTCTGTAAGTTGTCCGGGTACTGAAATTACCTGTACATCATGTATTCCGTTATCTCTCAACATTTTTTCCGCCACTTCTTTTCCGGACATTCCGTTTCTTAAATGAACCTGAGAATAGTGCTCGAATTTAGATTTCAATCTTGCTGAAACCAACCAACTTACGAGCATCGAGAGTCCAATAATTAGATAATAACCTGTCATTTTTTCTTTTTATTTATTATATGTTCAAACTGTAATTTGAAAGTAAAAAACGTGCCAAAGTTTTTATATTTGTTTTTATCCTTTATCTTTGTTTTTTCAAACAAAACAGCATGTCCGCAATATTAATAAAGGAAGTACAAAGTGTTCAGGATTTAAAAAAATTCATCACTTTTCCTATGGAACTTTACAAAAATAACAAAAATTATGTACCGCCTTTAATTAACGAGGAAAAAAATATCTGGAATCCCGCAGAAAATCCTGCTTTTAAGTATTCCGAGGCCAAACAGTTTCTTGCGGAACGAAACGGAAAGATTGTGGGCAGAATCGCTGTAATGATCAACCATAAGGAAGAAAAAGAATTGGGCATCAGCAAAGTACGCTTCGGTTGGCTCGATTTTATTGATGACCTGGAAGTATCTAAACTTTTAATCGATACTGCTGTGAATTATGCCAAAGAAAGAGGCATAAAAAAAATTGAAGGTCCCATGGGATTTACCAATCTTGACAAATCGGGAATGCTGACAATGGGTTTTGATAAGATTGCAACAATGATCGGCCTTTACAATTTCGAATACTACCCAAAACACATGGAAAAACTTGGGTTGGTTAAAGAAAAAGAATGGGTAGAATTTGAAATGAATTTCCCTACCGTACTGCCGGAAAAAGTTGACAAATTCAGTTCTTTGATTGCACAGAAATACAAACTCAATGTGATTGACTTCAAAAACAAAAAAGAAATTTTACCGCTGGTGGAGCCCATGTTCAAGCTTTTAGACCAGACTTATAATTCGCTTTCCACGTACACCCCGATTTCAGAGGAGCAGATCAAAACTTACCGCGAGAAATATTTCCCTTTCATTGATAAAAATTATGTGATCTGCGTGGAAGATGAAAATCATCAGCTTGTTGCTTTTGCGATTACAATGCCGTCTTATTCCAAAGCGTTGCAGAAATCAAAAGGAAAACTTCTGCCTTTCGGGTGGTGGCATTTTCTGCAGGCAGGCAAGAAAAACGACCGCGCGAATTTTTATCTCATCGGCATCCATCCAGAATACCAGCGCCGTGGGGTTACCGCCATTATTTTTAAAGAAATATTCTTAAGATTCAGCAAAATGGGAATTAAGTTTGCTGAAACCAATCCGGAGCTGGAAGAAAACAAAAGCGTACAGGTGCTGTGGCAGGATTATAACCCGGTAAATCACAAGCGGAGAAGAACCTATGCAATGGAAATTCAGTAACAATTATTGTTTAAAATCCTTAAAATGAAAAAACAACTTTCCGTTTATCTGCTTCTTATTGTTGCTTTTATTGTCTACAATCAGTTTTTTCAGGTGGCTGATGAGCGCACCAACAGCCTCATCAATATCCTTTTCGCAAGTTTCCTCTTTTTATACATCGGATATCTGGCTTTTCTCGTACTGAAGCGCATGAAAAACTCAGGAAAGAAATAGTTATTTTTACTAATTCTAAATTGCCGGGGATTAATTATAAAATTATAATTCTTGGAGTTAAATTTCTTCCTTACATCTTTATTCATTAAATTTGCATATTGAGAAAATAATGTAAGCATGAATATTCCAGAAAACTATCTTCCCATTATCATTCAGTTTGCTGTTGGTTTTGGTTTCGTATTACTCTGTATTTTAGGAACACACTTTTTAGGCCCGCGGCAGAAGGCAAGTTCTACTAAAAAAAATGAAAGCTTCGAGTGTGGTGTGGATGTAGAAGGCAATGCCCGGACTCCTTTCTCTGTAAAATACTTTCTTACCGCAATTCTTTTTGTACTTTTCGATATCGAAATTGTATTTTTCTATCCCTATGCAGTAAACCTGCGCGAATTTGGTGTGGAAGGATTTTTGGCGGTGCTTACTTTCATCTCCGTATTTTTCCTCGCTTTCATTTACGTATGGAAACGCGGAGCTTTAGACTGGGATAAATAAACCCCATTTTTCGTATTTTAATTAATCTTAAAAGAAAACAAAAATGTCAGATAACAAACCGATGATAAGAATGGATGCTGAACCACCTGAGGGTTTTGAGGGCGAAGGATTTTTCGCAACCAAACTCAGCAGTGTAATAGGCATGGCACGTAAATTTTCGCTATGGCCACTTCCTTTTGCCACATCATGTTGTGGTATTGAATTTATGGCTGTACTGAACCCAACATACGACGCTTCCCGATTCGGGATGGAAAGAAACTCCTTCTCCCCAAGACAGGCAGATATGCTGATGGTTTGCGGAACAATTTCTAAAAAATTAGGACCTGTACTGAAGCAGGTTTATACCCAGATGGCTGAGCCAAGATGGGTTATTGCTGTGGGTGCATGTGCCTCCAGCGGTGGTATTTTCGATACTTACTCTGTACTTCAGGGAATCGATAAAATTATTCCTGTAGATGTGTATGTTCCCGGCTGTCCGCCAAGACCGGAACAGATTATTGAAGGCGTAATGCAGGTACAGGCACTTTGCGAAAACGAAAGTATCCGCAGAAGAGATCTTCCTGAATATAAAAACTTACTGGAATCCTACGGCATAAATTAATTTGGCAATGACAAACGAATTTGTTTTAGAAGCAATTACAAGAGAATTTCCGGATTCAGTAATCTCGCATTCAGAACCTTATGATCTTCTTACTTTAGAAATCAAAAAAGACGATATCAAAAAGGTAATTCACTACCTTAGAGATTCATCTTTAGAAATAAATTTCCTTACAGATATCTGCGGAATTCATTATCCTGAAAATCCGGCAAAAGAAATCGGCGTAATTTATCATCTTCATAACATGATGACCAACTTCAGAATTCGTCTGAAAGCCTTTATGCCAAAAGAAAATGCCGAAGTAGATTCAATGACCGACCTCTATGCCGGTGCTAACTGGATGGAGAGAGAAACTTTTGAATTCTACGGAGTTAAATTTAAAGGACATCCGGATCTTCGTGTCATCCTTAATATGGAAGATATCGGCTACCACCCGATGCTGAAGGAGTATCGTCTTGAAGATGGTACAAGAACAGATAAAGACGATAAAATGTTCGGAAGATAACCTTAGATCAACGGAAAAATTATGAAAGACAACGCGCTATCAAATATCCTAAGCCATAACGATTCAAAAGAAAATATCGACGGGCAGCTGTATACGCTGAACCTGGGGCCTACCCACCCGGCAACCCACGGTATCTTCCAGAACGTACTTACTATGGATGGTGAAAGGATTCTGCATTCAGAACAAACCATCGGTTATATTCACCGTGCTTTCGAAAAGATTTCTGAAAGAAGAAATTTTGCACAGATTACTACCCTTACCGACAGGATGAACTACTGCTCTGCACCAATCAATAATATGGGTTGGCACATGACGGTGGAAAAACTCATCGGCTGCGAAGTTCCCAAACGCGTAGACTACATGAGAGTCATCATGATGGAGTTGGCGAGAATTGCCGACCACATGATCTGCAACGGGGTTATCGCGATGGATGCCGGTGCAATTACAGGCTTAACCTATCTCTTCCAGGAAAGAGAAAAAATATACGAAATGTATGAGCAGATTTGTGGTGCCAGAATGACCACAAACATGGGACGAATCGGAGGTTTCGAAAGAGATTTCAGCCCTCAGTTCCATGAAATGCTTCAGACATGGTTAAAGAAATTCCCTAAAATCTGGGGTGAATTCTGTGCTTTGAATGAAAGAAACAGAATTTTCATGGACAGAACCATCAAAGCCGGCCCTATCTCTGCAGAAAGAGCACTGAGCTACGGTTTCACCGGTCCAAACCTCCGTGCAGCGGGAGTTGATTACGATGTGCGTGTAGCCAGTCCTTATTCTTCTTACAACGATTTCGATTTCATCATTCCTGTAGGAACTTCCGGAGATACTTACGACCGTTTTATGGTTCGCCAGCAGGAAGTTTGGGAAAGTTTAAAAATCATCGAACAGGCTTATAAAAATCTGCCGGCAGGACCTTTCCACGCCGATGTTCCGGAATTTTATCTGCCGGAAAAAGCCGATGTTTACAATAATATGGAAGCACTTATCTATCACTTTAAAATCGTGATGGGCGAAACTGATGTGCCGAAAGGCGAAGTTTATCATGCTGTAGAAGGCGGAAACGGCGAATTAGGATTCTATCTCGTGAGTGATGGTGGCCGTTCTCCTTACCGACTGCATTTCAGGAGACCATGCTTTATTTATTATCAGGCATATCCGGAAATGATCAAAGGCGGAATGATTTCCGACGCGATTGTTACCATGTGCAGCATGAACGTAATTGCCGGGGAACTGGATGCTTAATAAAATTATAAATTTTAGGTTATAAATTTTAAATTAATCTAAAAATCAAACATAAAAATTAGATCAATGATAGGATTTTCAGAATACGATTTCATCTGAAATCTAAAATCTAAAATCTAAAATCTTTAAATATGAGCGAAACTGTTGCTTTTAAACCTGAATCCTTAGAACAGGTACATAAAATTATCGCAAGATATCCTGAAGGGAAGCAAAAATCTGCCCTCATTCCTGTGCTTCACCTTGCGCAGAAAGAATTTGGCGGCTGGCTTGATGTTCCTGTGATGGATTACGTTGCCCAAATTCTCAGTATCAAACCGATTGAAGTGTACGAAGTTGCGACGTTCTACACCATGTTCAACATGAAACCGGTGGGGAAATATGTATTGGAAGTTTGCCGAACCGGCCCTTGCCTTACCAGAGGAAGTGAAAAAATTCTCGATCATATCCGTACCAAACTGAACATTAAAGACGGCGAAACCACTGCGGACGGACTTTTCACCCTGAAACCTGCAGAATGCCTCGGTGCCTGTGGTTATGCGCCAATGATGCAGCTGGGTAAATTTTATCACGAAAATTTAACAGTGGAAAAAGTTGACGAAATCCTGGAACTCTGCAGACAGGGAGCCGTTGCACTCGACTAAGCTGTTGATTTCAAAACCGTAAGGTTTTTATTGAATTTAAAAAAGTAATTACAGGCAAGAAGCCAAAAGCCAATTGCAATAAGCATATAGAAAATGAGTAAAAAACTTTTACTTAAAGACGCGCACATAGAAGGAATCCGTTACTTCGATGTTTACCGCAAACAGGGCGGTTACGAAGCAGTTGAAAAAGCACTGAAAATGACGCCGGAAGCGATTGTGGAAGAAGTGAAAACTTCAGGACTACGCGGGCGTGGTGGCGCAGGATTCCCCACAGGAATGAAATGGAGTTTCCTCGCAAAACCAGAAGGTGTCCCAAGATATCTGGTCGTAAATGCCGACGAATCCGAACCCGGAACTTTTAAAGACCGGTATTTAATGGAATTCCTTCCCCATCTTCTGATTGAAGGAATGATTATTTCTTCATTCGCGCTGGGTGCCAATACTTCATACATTTACATCCGAGGCGAATATTCCTGGATTCCCGATATTCTTGAAGAAGCCATTGAAGAAGCAAGAAAAAACGGATTCTTAGGGAAAAATATTTTAGGAACCGGTTACGATCTGGAGATTTACGTTCAGCGTGGTGCCGGCGCATATATCTGCGGTGAAGAAACTGCACTTCTGGAATCGCTGGAAGGTAAAAGAGGGAATCCACGTCTTAAACCACCTTTCCCGGCGGTAAAAGGCCTTTGGGAAAGCCCTACGGTAGTAAACAACGTAGAGACCATTGCAGCTGTAGTACCTATCATCAACATTACGGGAGCCGAATATGCCAAAATTGGCGTGGGACGTTCTACCGGAACAAAACTGATTTCTGCCTGCGGAAACATAAACAAACCTGGCGTTTACGAAATCGACATGACCATCACCGTAGAAGAATTCATTTATTCTGATGAATACTGCGGCGGAATCCCGAACGGGAAGAAACTTAAAGCCTGTATTCCAGGCGGTTCTTCCGTGCCGATTCTTCCAGCCAATTTATTGCTGAAAACCATTAACGGAGAACCGAGATATATGAATTACGAATCCCTTTCGGATGGCGGATTTGCAACCGGAACAATGATGGGATCAGGCGGATTTGAAGTACTTGATGAAGACCAGTGTATCGTAGAACACACCATGACGCTGGCAAGATTCTATGCCCACGAAAGTTGCGGACAGTGTACACCATGCCGTGAAGGAACGCCGTGGATGTATAAAATCCTCAAAAAAATAAACAGCGGAGAAGGAACCTTGGCAGACATTGACTTGCTTTGGGACATCCAGAGAAAAATAGAAGGAAATACCATTTGCCCTTTGGGTGATGCGGCTGCATGGCCGGTTGCCGCAGCAATCCGTCATTTCCGAGATGAGTTTGAATGGCATATTAACAATCCTGAAGCATTAACAAAAAATTACGGTTTAGCCAATTATGCGGATCCAATTCCGGTAGCTGCGAAAGCAGAATAAGATGAAGAAGTTCTTTAAAATTTTTGCATTCCTTTTTCTGGGACTGAACTTGAGTTTTGCCCAGGAAACAGATTCAACTCAGGAAATATCTGACGATTTCGATTTTAGTATTAAGCCCATGTCGAAAAAAGGACAGATGTTCGTTTTCTGGGGCTGGAACAGAGCCGCGTTTACTAAGTCTGATATTCACTTTAGAGGAAACGGCTACGATTTCACTTTAGAGAATGTGGTAGCGCACGACAGACCGAGCGAATTAGACTGGGCTTACGTTGATCCGGGGCAAATTTCGAAACCGCAGTTTAATTTCCGGTTGGGATATTTCATTAAGGATAATTTGGCGCTGGTTGTAGGTACAGACCATATGAAATATGTGATGGACCAGGAACAGACCGTAAAGTTTAAAGGAAATATTTCCGATCCGGTATATTCAGCGATGGTACAGAACGGTGAAGTTGACCTCGCTGATACAAAATTCCTGACGTTTGAGCATACCGACGGACTGAATTATGTAAATGCAGGTTTAGAAAAATATAAACCGCTATTGAGCAAAGAAAAAATAAATGTGATGTGGAGCTACGGCGCAGGCGCAGGTGTTCTTTTTCCGAAAAGTAATGTAAAACTTTTCGACAATGAGCGAAGCGACCGTTTTCATGTTGCAGGCTTCGGCCTCGATGCCAGAGCAAATATCAACGCTGTCTTCTGGAAACACTGGATGGCAAGAGTAGAAGGAAAATTAGGCTATATCAATATGCCTGACATAAAAACAACTTTAAACAATAAACCCGATAAGGCATCCCAGGATTTCTTTTTCGGACAGATCAATTTCGGGATTGGTTATACCTTTAATACCCGTAAAATTTAATTAATTCATTTTTGAATTCATCTATAATGAGCGAAGAAATTAAAAAATTTAAGATCACGATCGACGGACAGACCACTGAGGTTTTGCCCGGAACTTCTATTCTTGAAGCAGCCAGACAAATCGGCGGTAAATCTGTACCACCCGCGATGTGTTACTACAAACCCCTGGAATCCAGCGGCGGAAGATGTAGAACCTGTCTGGTAGAAGTATCAAAAGGTTCAGATGCAGATTCGCGGCCAATGCCAAAACTTGTAGCAAGCTGCAGAACCGGCGTGATGGATGGTATGGAAGTAAAAAACCTTACCTCCGAAAAAACTCAGGAAGCAAGAAAAGCCGTAACCGAATTTCTGCTTATAAATCACCCTTTAGATTGCCCGGTATGTGACCAGGCCGGCGAATGCCACCTTCAGGATTTGGGTTATGAGCATGGTGTAGAAGCAACCAGAACAGAATTTGAAAGAAGAACTTTCGAGCCTGAAGATATCGGTCCGAACATTAAACTTCATATGAATCGCTGTATCCTGTGTGCACGATGCGTTTTGGTAGCCAACCAGCTTACCGAAAACCGTGAGCACGGAATTCTCTTCAGAGGTGACCATGCAGAGATTTCAACGAATTTAAATAAAGCTCTGGACAGTGATTTCATCGGAAACGTAATCGATGTATGTCCTGTAGGAGCATTAACCGACAGAACTGCACGTTTTGCAAGCAGAGTGTGGTTTACCAAACCAATGAACGCCACCTGCAAATGTGATAAATGTGCCGGAAAAGCTGTTGTTTGGATGAAAGGTGAAGAAATCATCCGGGTTACTGCCAGAAAAGACCAGTACGACGAAGTACAGGATTGGATCTGTGATGAGTGCCGTTTCGAGAAAAAAGACCTGAAACACTGGACGATCGAAGGTCCGAGACATATCGACAGACACTCGGTTATCTCGCTGAACCATTACGAGAAGCCAAAAAATATGGTTAATCTCCTGAACAATCCCGATGCAAAAGAAATCGGTGAAAAAGACGAAATAATTTAATTTGATAATGAGCTGTTTAAAACTGATTTAAAATCAATCTTTAAACCTCAAATGATATAACTTATGGAATTAATTACCTTTAAACTCATTTTAGTACTTGTTCTTTTCGCTGTATCCATGGGCGTAGCAGCCTACTCTACCTGGGGCGAGCGAAAAGTGGCAGCGGCGTTACAGGACAGAATCGGGCCGAACAGAGCCGGACCGTTCGGTCTTTTGCAGCCTTTGGCAGATGGTGGAAAACTCTTTTTTAAAGAAGGATTTGTACCCCAAAATGCCGACAGATTCCTGTTTTATTTAGGACCTGGCATCACCATGTTCGTTTCCCTGATTACCGGAGCGGTAATTCCGTGGGGAAAATCGCTGAACATCGGCGGAACTTCTTTTGATATTCAGGTAGCCAATATTGATGTCGGTGTACTATACCTTATCGGAATGGTTTCCATCGGGGTTTACGGAATGATGATCGGTGGTTGGGCATCCAATAACAAATACTCGCTTATCGGCGCCATCCGTGCTTCATCACAGATGATTTCGTATGAATTAGCAATGGGTCTTTCACTTCTGTCGATTATTTTAATGTCAGGAAGTCTGGATCTCCATTTCATCACCTCTTCACAGGGAACCGGAAAGCTTTGGGGCTTTATCCCGGCTGACGGAATGAACTGGAATATTTTCTACCAGCCTTTAGCATTCATTATATTCTTCGTTGCTGCTTTGGCAGAAACCAACCGTCACCCATTCGATTTACCGGAATGTGAATCTGAACTGGTAAACGGTTATATGACCGAATATTCATCCATGAACTTTGGGCAGTACATGTTCGGGGAATATGTGAATATGTTCATTTCAAATGCATTGATCGCAACCCTGTTTTTTGGTGGATTCAACTATCCGGGGATTAACTGGGTGTCTGAAAATTGGGGCGAAAATATCGCAGGAATCTTAAGTATTGCAGCCATGCTGTTCAAAGTAATTTTAGGTATTCTTATTTTCATGTGGATCCGCTGGACGATCCCGAGATTCAGATATGACCAGCTGATGCATCTGGGCTGGAAGAGTTTAATTCCTTTAGCCTTAGTAAACCTTGTGATTACTGCTGCTGTAATTGTTTTCTTTACCTAATTAAAAAAGTAAAAAGTTGTCATGCGCACGGCTTAGGCCAAGCTAAAACAAAATTAATATGAAACTGACCAACAGATCCAAAGTAGTCTCTAACAAAGAGATGACTTTTATGGAAAGAATATATCTCCCCGAAATCATGAAGGGAATGGCCATTACCCTGAAACACGCTTTGGCGGGTTCCAAAGGGAAAGTTTACTCTTATCCGGAGGTGGAAAAACCGCGTGCGAAAGTTTGGCGGGGCCTGCATGTGTTGAAACGTGATGAGGAAGGACGCGAAAGATGTACGGCCTGCGGACTGTGTGCTGTGGCATGCCCGGCAGAAGCCATTACCATGACTGCGGCGGAAAGAACCAGAGACGAAAAAGACCTCTACCGCGAAGAAAAATATGCAGCTGTGTACGAAATCAATATGCTGCGATGTATTTTCTGTGGCATGTGCGAAGAAGCCTGCCCCAAATCTGCAATTTACCTTACCGACCGTTTGGTGGATGTAGAAACCAACCGCGGAAGCTTCGTGTACGGAAAGGATAAACTTGTTGAAAAAATCAATGAAAGAATTGATATTACTGCAAGACAGAGTGAATTACAAAAAAAATCGGTAAAATAAATGGAACAGATTATATTTTTCTTTGTGGCATTTCTGGCCGTAATAAGTGCAGCCTATTTCGTGTTTGCCCGAAACCCGCTCTACTCCATTCTTTCCCTTATTGTAACTTTCTTTTCGATTGCTGCAATGTATGTTTTACTGAATGCGCAGTTTTTAGGAATTGTTCAGGTCATCGTATATGCAGGGGCGATTATGGTTTTATTCCTCTATATCTTAATGATGCTTAACCTGAATAAAGGCGACGAAAGTAAAAAGCAGAACATCACCAAATTCATCGGGGTTTTTGCTGCGGGAATTCTTTTAATCGGAATTTTGGGCGCTTTCAAAGGACTGAATGCAACCACTTTCGGAACGGGCGCAGATTCATCAATCGGGTTGACCAAAAACCTCGGACGATTATTGTTTAACGAATATGTATTGCCATTCGAACTGGCTTCAATCCTCATTCTTGCAGGAATTGTAGGTGCAGTGCTTATCGGTAAAAAAGATTTATAGTATTATGGGAGAAATAAATTCATTTATACAGACCGTACCGCTCGAGTATTTTATCATACTTAGTTCTGTACTTTTCTGTCTGGGAGTTTTAGGGGTTCTGATCCGCAAAAACGCCATCATTATTTTGGGTTGTGTAGAGTTGATGCTGAATTCTGTAAATCTGCTTCTGGCTGCATTTTCAAGCTATAAAGGCGACGGAAACGGGCAAATCCTGGTGTTCTTCATCATGGTGGTTGCTGCTGCAGAAGTTGCAATCGGGTTGGCAATTATCGCGATGATTTACCGCAATACAAAAACGGTAGACATCAGTATTTTTAATAAATTAAGAGGATAATATAGGATGGAAAATTTAGTTTACGCAATTATACTTTTACCCTTATTCGGATTTCTGATCAACGGTCTTTTCGGAAAAAGTCTGCCGAAGATGGTGGTAGGAAGTATCGCAACACTCGTGGTTTTTGCCTCTTTCTGTATTGCTGTCAGTTTATTTTTAAATTTCGAGGCAGATTCACAGCCGGTAATTGTAAGAGCTTTTGAATGGTTCAGGGTTAACGGAATGCAGGTGAATTTCAGTTTCCAGATTGATCAGTTATCATTGATGATGATTATGATCATTACCGGAATCGGTTCGTTGATTCATCTCTACTCAATCGGTTACATGAGCCACGACAAAGGTTTTCACCGATTCTTCTCTTACCTGAATTTATTTATATTCTCCATGCTCCTTTTGGTAATGGGAAGCAATTATCTGATCCTCTTCATCGGTTGGGAAGGTGTAGGTTTGTGCTCTTATTTGCTCATCGGTTTCTGGTATACCAATAAAGAATATGGTGCGGCGGCAAGAAAAGCCTTCATCATGAACAGAATCGGTGACCTTGGGATGATTATCGGGATTTTAATGATCGCTTACCAAACCAACGCTGTAGATTTCCTTTCTGTAGCACAGAATTCTTCAAAATTCGAATTGGATTCACCGGTAATTATCTTTATTACAGCGAGTTTATTCATCGGTGCGATGGGTAAATCTGCACAGATTCCGCTATTTACCTGGTTACCGGATGCAATGGCTGGTCCAACACCGGTTTCAGCGTTAATCCACGCGGCAACGATGGTTACTGCCGGTATTTATTTGGTGGTAAGATCCAATTTCCTTTTCTCGCTTGCTCCTACCACAATGGACGGAATTCTGTTTATCGGGCTTCTTACCGCTTTGGTTGCAGCGTTTATCGGTCTCAGACAAAATGATATTAAAAAAGTTTTAGCCTACTCTACTGTTTCGCAATTAGGATTTATGTTCGTTGCACTGGGAGTTGGCGCTTACACTACTGCGATGTTCCACTTAATGACGCATGCGTTCTTCAAAGCGTTGCTGTTCTTAGGTGCAGGTTCTGTAATCCACGCAATGAGCGGCGAACAGGACATGCGATTCATGGGTGGTTTGAAAAGCAAAATTAAAGTTACACATATTACTTTCCTTATCGGAACGCTGGCGATTTCAGGTTTTCCGTTCCTTTCGGGGATGATTTCCAAGGATGAAATCTTAACCAATGTTTACGGTAAAAGCCCGGTTCTTTGGGTAATCCTGTTCCTTGTAGCAACGCTTACAGCGATTTACATGTTCAGAATGTATTACCTGACGTTCCACGGAGAATTCAGAGGAACTGAAGAACAGAAACATCACGTACACGAAAGCCCGTCGAACATGACGATTCCTTTGATTGTTCTTGCGGTTTTATCTGTAGTTGGTGGTTTCATCAATCTTCCGCACTTCATTGGTCACGGTAATTATGCAAAGCTGGGCGAATGGCTTAAATCGATCTATGTTTACGATCTTGAGCTGCCAGAAGTTGAATTCGGAACTGAAATGATTCTTCTTGCGCTTACCG
The DNA here is from genome assembly GCA_019104935.1 of Kaistella sp. Lineage (GTDB taxonomy): Bacteria > Bacteroidota > Bacteroidia > Flavobacteriales > Weeksellaceae > Kaistella. The sequence continues at coordinate 2,421 of JAHRWY010000141.1, read as the reverse complement.
TTCTTATGTTCTTCACCGTTTGGTTTGTTGTGAAAAACATCTATGTCAACAAGAAAAAAATGGCTTTGCCGGATGAAAAATATACCGGTTGGGAAAGACTTTCGAACAGAAAACTCTTCCTGGACGAGCTTAATAATGCAACCTTCGTAAGGTTTATTGAAGGTTTGGGTGTTGGTGGAAATATGTTCGATAAAGGCGTGCTGAACCGGTTTGTAGATTTCATCGGAAGCGGCGCTGAAGATTCAGGAAGAGCGGCAAAAAGACTCCAGAACGGAAACGTGGAGAATTATGTACTCATCATGTCTCTCGCCATCGGAATTATTTTAATTGTTAACTTTATATTACAATAGTAAATGTCGTATCTATTATTAACATTGTTACTATTACCTCTCGTAGGTTCTGCAGTGGTATTCGCGTGGAAAAACTCCGCAAGTAAATATTTGGCACTGGGATTTGCATTTGTGCAAATGTTTATCTCATTTTATATGCTGGCAAATTTCGATTCCACTGCAACAGTGGACGGAGTTCTACAGTATGAAATCAACTATCCCTGGTCGCAGTTTATCAAGAGCAACCTTCATTTCGGGATTGATGGGATGAGCATGCTGCTTGTGCTGCTTACCAATATTTTAACGCCACTTATCATTCTGTCTTCCTTCAATGAAAAGCCTGGTTACAGAAATACGTTCTACGGACTTATTCTGCTGATGCAGTTTGGTTTAATCGGAGTTTTCACTGCGCTTGACGGATTGCTGTTCTATATCTTCTGGGAAGTTACCCTTATCCCAATCTGGTTAATTGCCGGAATCTGGGGTCAGGAAAACAAGAAAATTGCGTTTACAACAAAGTTCTTTGTTTATACTTTCGTAGGTTCATTATTTATGCTGATCGGGCTGATTTATGTGTACACACATTCCGCATCTTTTGCACTAACCGACCTTTACAACGCCAACCTGAACGCTTCTGAACAGACGGTTATTTTCTGGTTCATCTTCTTTGCCTTCGCAGTGAAGTTGCCGGTTTTCCCGTTCCATTCGTGGCAGCCCGATACGTACACGTATTCACCAACTCAGGGAACCATGCTTCTTTCGGGAATTATGTTGAAAATGGCAGTGTACGGACTTTTAAGATATCTGTTACCGATAACACCGGACCCAATTTTAGGGATTTCAGGACAAATCGTGTTGGTTCTTGCTATTGTAGGAATTGTTCACGGCGCACTGATTGCCATTGTACAGAACGACGCTAAACGTCTTATCGCCTATTCATCATTATCCCACGTTGGATTAATGGTGGCAGGTATTATGGCATCAGCGATTTTAACGGTAAACGGAACATTGATGATTGAAGGTGGCGAAGGAGCACTGGTACAGGCTTTCGCACACGGGATCAACGTTGTAGGTCTTTTCTACTGTGCTGATATTCTTTATAAAAGATTCAAAACAAGAGACATCCGTCAAATGGGTGGTTTGGCTAAAGCTGCACCGAAGTTTGCTGTTTTTTTCCTTGTAATTTTACTTGGTTCTGTAGGACTTCCTTTAACGAATGGTTTTATCGGTGAATTTATTTTGATAAAATCTGTCTTCGATTATAATAAACTGGCAGCTGTATTTGCCGGGCTTACCATGATTCTATCCGCAGTTTATCTTTTAAGATTCTACGGAAAAGCGATGTTCGGTGAAGGAGATGAAAGTGTTTTATCTTCTGCCAAAGATTTATCGGGTGTAGAATTTACAGTACTGGCAAGTTTGGCGGTATTTGTAATCCTGTTAGGACTTTTCCCGCAGCCAATTATCGAAATGGTGAACAGTTCACTGAAGTTTATTTTCACTTCGATGATGAACTAATAAAAATAATATTAAACAGAGAAAGAACCTCAGATCTCGAATTTCAAATCTCAAATCTAAACTAAATGAGCGTTTTAATCATCATATTCCTTACTGCAGTTGTCGCATTATTTGCAGGGGTTTTTGAACAGGGAAAATTTTCAAGATACATCAGTATTCTTGGGCTTTTGGTGGCATTTTATGTAAGCTTTTTACCTGAAGCGGAATTCTTTAACCAGTACAAATCGATGTTCGACTATACCGTAAACGCGGCTCTTTTCACAAAGATTGCTATTGTCATCACGATTCTGCTCTTCTTTTTGGGAGGTTTTTCATTCAGCAACCACCGCAGCCACCAATCAGAGCTCTATGCGCTGATGCTTTTTGCGCTTTGTGGCGGTATTGTGCTTTTCGGATTCCAGAATTTGGTAACCTTATTTTTGGGTGTTGAGATTCTTTCTATTCCGCTTTACGTATTGGCCGGAAGTAACAAAACAGATTTACGCTCCAATGAAGCTTCGGTTAAATATTTCCTGATGGGTGCATTTGCGACCGGATTTCTTTTATTCGGTATTGCCTTGGTTTACGGCAGCAG
>JAHRWY010000108.1:0-8171 GCA_019104935.1 Kaistella sp. | reverse complement strand
CTCTTCCGCCATCGGCAATCAGTGAATTCCAAAAATGATCTGTTTCTACCTGATCATCGGTCATCACGACGATAGAAATCGCTTCGTTGAAATCAAATTTGTGGTCATAAGAATTATCCATACAGAAAAAACTGTAACCGTCGATTTCGAAATGCGCGTGCTGAATATTTTCCGGAACTTCATGGCTTTCGTTTCCTAGGCCTTCGCCATATTTCAGGACGCTGCCAATCTTTGAATCCGGGAAAATTTTTGTGTACAATTCCATCGCTTCCATCGCCTTACCATTATTCTGGTGAATGTACATCAGCGTCGGAATGATTTTCTGTGCGCCCTGTTTTTCACCCAGATAAACCTGCCACGTAACACCGTATTTGTCGCGTACCCAACCGTATTTTTTACTCCAGGGATACTCGCCGAGTTCCATCAGTACGATTCCGCCATCAGAAAGCGGTTTCCAGTATTTTTCAACCTCTTCTTCTGTTTCGCAAAGGACCATGAATGATACCGAAGCGTTTTTTTCGAACTGCGGACCGGCATTCAGGATCATGAATTTCTGCCCAAAAAGTTCGAAATTGATGACTACCGGTGTATCTGCTGTAATTTTTCCTCCGAAAACATCGGTATAAAATTTTGCAGCTTCGTTGCCGGTTGCATCAAACCAAAGACATGGAAATATGTTATTTTTCATTTTTAATATGTTGTTTTTTTATGATTTTTGAGATTTATTTTTCCTGAATTTCACTATTTTATGAATCAGCTGATAAGGTATTTCATCTTTTAAAGGAAACTGTACTGAACCTTTTCCCTGTTTATAGACTGAAAGTTCTCTTTTAAATTCTTCGTGGCCCGTGGGAGTTGCATAAAATCCGATATGGTTTTTGTAGGCTGCAAAATACACCAAAGGTTTTTTGTTCAGATAAAAACCCGGCATTCCGTAAGCAATTTTTTCTGTGACTTCGGGAGCCTCTTCCAGAATAATCTGCCGGATTTCATTTAAAATATCCTGCACATTTTCCGGAAACTGGGCGATATATTTTTCTGTTTCGTTCATATTTAGTCCGCATACTGCTGCAATGAATTTTTGAAATGCAGATAAGCCTGCCTGTATCGATCAAGTTCTTTCTGCGAAGAATATTTAATCCCGAAAATCTTGTTGATTTTACTTTCAGTTTCTGAAGTGGATTCATACGAACGTAAATAGCTGCCGTTTTTCGCCTGAATTGTCCATCTTTTAACAGTTAATCCGTTTATAATTTCACTTGACGAATCGGTTTTTATTTCGTTGGACTTCAGAGCGATATCTTTTGCGTCACCGCTCCATTGAGGCGAGAATATGTAAAACTGAACGCTGCCATCGGCGGAAGTGAAAACAGCGCTGTCGAAACCGTCAGTACTGGTCGAAGATTTTTGAGAATTTTCTGCTTTGAATGAAAAGGGATACGCTATGTCAAACCATGCTCCTTTATATTTTTTATAAGAAAGTGGCGGCTCTTCGGGTGCTGGTTTTGCTGTTACAGCATCCTTTTGGGGTAAAGATTTAACTTCCTGATGTTCAGATTTCTTACTGCATGCAGACAAGAGTAAAATCAGGAATAAGACCGGAAAAACGCGTTTAGTTCTTCTCCACATATTTATGGAAACGGTCGAGAATGGCGTACCAACCCACGCGCTGCATTTCGATGGAGTTGTGCAGTTCCGGCTCGAAGATCTCGATAATTTCAGTAGTATTTTCATCAATTTTATTAAACTGAACTTCAATTTTTCTGCCGTCATCAAGGTGGCTTTTTACGTATTGCAAAAGTTTTATTTCGTCGATATAGCCAGAAAAATTATAACCGAAACTTTTGTCTTTATAATCGAGGCGGTAATCGAAACGGCCACCTTCCCGGAAATCACTCAGCGCTTTGGTGCATTGCCAATTGGTTGTCGGGAAATTCCATTTTACGATATGTTTAGGATTATAAAAGTAATCCCAGACTTTATGTACAGGCTGCAAAATGGTAATTTTAATGGTAATCGGATCAGTCATGATTTTTTAATTTTCCTAAAATTAAGGAATAATTTCCATATGATGACCGAGCCCCTACCTGCTAAAAATCATTAATGCATCAATAACAGAAATCTCTTTGTATTAAAAGATTACAAAATCAATTATTCTCTACATACTTATGGAAGTTATCGAGGATCGCATACCAACCTTCGCGCTGCATTTCTGCAGAGTTGGCCGCTTCAGGATCGAAAACTTCTGTAACTTTCGTGGTATTGGGATCAATTTCCTGAAAATAGACTTCAACTTTTCTGCCGTCTTCCAAATAATACCGGATGAGTTTCAGCGGTATAATTTCATCGTAAATTCCCACAAAATCGAATCCGAAACTCCCGTCCTTGGCTTCCATTCTGGTTTCAAGTTTACCGCCAACGCGTAAATCATTTGTGGCTGTTGGACAGTGCCAGTCTTCACTTGCAAAATTCCAGTTCACAATATGCTCAGGCTTATTGAAATAATCCCAGACTTTCTGTACAGGTGCTAAAATTGCGATATCTATTTTTATTGGTTCCATAATTTATTTTTAAAAAGTTTCTTTAAAGAATAAAAACATTAATGAAAATTTAACGATAAATATTCCAGAATAATTATCCTTTAATCATCGTCAGCAGCATTTTGAATCTCTCCACGCCGTGCAGCGAATGAGGAACCGTTGCGGGCATAATGACAGAATCACCTTCTGAAAGCGTGAATTTTTCACCGCCAATGGTAATTTCCACCACTCCTTCAATTACTTCTACCAGCGCATCATAAGGAGTGGAATGCTCACTGAGTCCTTCTTCTTTATCAAAGGAAAACAGTGTGATATTCCCGGCTGAGTTTTTCAGCACCTGTTTGCTGACTACTCCACCCTGGGCGTAATCAATCATTTCTTTGAAATTAAGAACTGTTGCTTTTTCGAATGTTTTTGCCATGATTTCTTATTGATTTATTGAACTTTTATTTAAAACAACGACAGTTGAATTCCACCATCAGGTTTTCTGTTGCCTGGCGGTTTCGCATCGCCAAAAACAGTTTTGCCGCCAAAACGCCAGGAATTGTTCCGTTCTTCTTCAATCACTTCCTGAATATCAAAATCCGGCGTAAAGTTTTCCTCCAGCTTGACATTAATTTCGTGAAGTTTTTTGAAGGCCTGCATTTTATCTGAATTTCCCAGTTTTGATTTTTCGATTCCCGTTCTTAAAATATCCAGCGTTTCATCATAAATCTTGGTAGGAACCGGAAAAGGATGTCCGTCTTTCCCACCATGAGCAAAGGAAAACCTCGCAGGATCCTGAAATCTGGACGGTGCACCATGAATTACTTCGGAAACCAAGGCCAGACTTTGCATCGTTCGCGGACCAACACCTTTAAGCAAAAGTAAATCTTCGAAATTTTCGGGCTGCATTTCGCGGGTCATGGCCAGCATTGCCCCGAGACGTTTTAAATTTACATCCGAGGCCTGCACATCATGATGGGCAGGAAGAATCAGCGAAACTTCCTTCATGATTTTTTCCGGAGTCTCGTGAGAAATTTCGATGATGCCATTTCGATTTTCAACTGCAGATTTGGCGGTCAAATCGAGAATAATTCCCTGGTTTTTGCCACAAATCCCCGAGTGAGGTTCATCTACAAAAGATTTTAAATTTTCAGAATGCCAGTGATACCGGCGTGCGGTTTTATCTTTTCCGCTCATTCCCTGCTGCACGACCGTCCAACTGCCTTCATCATTAAGAATAAAATTGTGTGTATAAAGTTGGTAACCGTCCTGTATTGCAGTATTATCGACTTTAGCCGACAGTTTGCTTGCTTTTACCAGTTCATTTCCATTAAGGCCGGTAAGATGTGCAATTTTCAGCAGTTCGTTTGGGGTTTCTTTGGAAAATTTTCCTTTTCCTCCGGCGATGTAGATACCAAGTTCTTTGGAATTTGGATTGATTGCTCTTTTTAGCGCGCCCATCACCGAAGTCGTGACCCCCGATGAATGCCAGTCCATACCCATCACCGCTCCCAGACTCTGAAACCAAAACGGATCACTCATCCGGCGAATGATTTCATTTTTCCCATAATCGGCAAGAATTACCTCGAAAACAGCAAGCCCAAGTTTAGACATGCGTTCGTAAAGCCATTGCGGAACATAGCCATAATGAAGCGGCAAATCTGCTGAACCGGAGCGTTTCATTTTATTTGTTTAGTGGTTAATTCTCATCTCGCTTTTTGCGTAGACAAAAAATCAAAGATTCTCAGGAAGAAAATCTTTGATTTCTAAGCATAAATTTAGTCGAAAGTTTACTTTACCGCGTTTAACGCAGAATCGTAATCAGGTTCGGTTGTGATTTCAGGAACCTGTTCGGAGTAAATAATATGATTGTTTTCATCGGTTACAATCACTGCACGGCTTAGCAGGCCTTTCATTGGTCCGTCGGTAATTGTTACGCCGAAATCATCACCAAAACTTCCGCGGAAATCTGATAGCGTTTCTACATGATCCAAACCTTCAGCTGCACAGAATCTTCCAAGTGCGAAAGGTAAATCTTTGGATACATTGATTACCACGGTATTTTCCAAATCGCCTGCGCTCTCGTTGAATTTTCTTGCAGACGCTGCGCAAATCCCTGTATCAATACTTGGGAAAATATTAAATATTTTCTTTTTTCCGTCGTAATCAGATAATACTTTTACCTCAAGTTTATCATTTACCAAAGCAAAATCTTTCACTGTCAATCCATTTTCAGGCAAATCGCCGATGGTGTGTACCGTATTTCCTTTTAATGTAATCTGTGCCATAATATTATTTTTTTGTTTCTCAAAAATAGCGATATTAAGCTTAAAAATATTTGAAACAAAGGTTAAATTAATCTTAAAGTTCAGTCGTGCGCACTTTCGTACTCCTTTAAAATTCCTTAAATTTGTGTTTCTTAAATTAAAAAATAAATAATAGTATAATGTCAGAAAAATCCAAAATCGTCTACACCTGGACCGATGAAGCGCCGATGTTGGCCACCCATTCTTTTTTACCGATTGTTGAAGCTTTTACTAAAACTGCAGATATTGAAATTTCGCCCAAAGACATTTCACTTTCAGGAAGAATTTTAGCCAATTTCCCGGAATTTCTGAATGACGGCCAAAAGGTTGAAGACGCTTTGGCAGAACTTGGTAAATTAGCAACAACGCCGGAAGCAAATATCATTAAACTTCCAAATATTTCAGCATCGGCACCACAACTTGATGAAGCGATTGCAGAATTGCAGAAGCAGGGTTTTGCGGTTCCGAATTATCCGGCTGAGCCTAAAAATACAGAAGAAGAAGCCATTAAAGCTAAATACGCAAAGGTTTTAGGAAGTGCGGTAAATCCCGTACTGAGAGAAGGAAATTCTGACAGAAGAGCACCAAAAGCAGTAAAAAATTACGCAAAAGCCAACCCACACAGAATGGGAATCTGGGCTGCAGATTCTAAAACGAAAGTTGCCCATATGAACAGCGGCGATTTTTACGGAACAGAAAAATCGGTAACGGTAGAAAACGATTCTCAGTTTAAAATCGAATTTTTCGGAAACGATGGTTCTGTGAAAGAATTGAAAGGACTTTCGCCTTTGAAAGCGGGAGAAATCATCGATACTTCCGTAATGAATCTTTCAGCGCTGAAAAGTTTCGTTGCAGAAACAATTGCAGAAGCAAAAGATGCCAACGTATTACTTTCAGGACATTTGAAGGCGACCATGATGAAGATTTCTGATCCAATTATCTTCGGAGCGATGGTTCAGGTTTTCTTTAACGACGTTTTCACAAAATATGCAGATCTGTTCAATGAACTTGATATCAATCCGAATAACGGACTTCAGGATTTATTTGATAAAATCGCAGGCAATTCGCAGGAAGCTGAAATTAAGGCCGACATCGAAAAAGCTTTGGCTAACGGACCGGCTGTAGCAATGGTAAATTCGGATAAAGGAATAACCAATTTCCATGTACCTTCCGATATTATTGTAGATGCTTCTATGGCCGCACTCATCAGAGGTGGCGGTAAAATGTGGAATAAAGAAGGCAAGGAAGAAGATACCATCGCCATGATTCCGGACAGAAATTATGCGGGATTCTATCAGGCTGCAATTGACGATATGAAGAAAAACGGAGCACTCGACCCACGCACCATGGGTTCGGTTCCGAATGTTGGTTTAATGGCGCAGAAAGCTGAAGAATACGGTTCTCACGACAAAACCTTCCAGATGACCGCTGACGGAAAAGTAAAAGTTTCTGACGCTGACGGAAATATTTTTATGGAACAGGATGTTCAGAAAGGAGATATTTTCAGAATGTGCCAGGTGAAAGATGCACCAATTCAGGATTGGGTGAAACTTGCCGTAAACAGAGCAAGACTTTCCGACACTCCGGCAATTTTCTGGTTAGATGATCAAAGAGCGCACGACCGCGAAATGATTAAAAAAGTTGAAAAATACTTAAAAGATTATGATACTACAGGCCTCGATATTCAGATTTTAAGTGTTGAAGACGCCATGACTTTAACTTTAGAGAGAATCAGAAAAGGTTTGGATACAATTTCAGTTTCCGGAAACGTACTGAGAGATTATCTAACCGATCTTTTCCCGATTTTAGAACTCGGAACTTCTGCAAAAATGCTTTCTATTGTTCCGTTGATGAATGGTGGCGGACTTTTCGAAACCGGAGCCGGAGGTTCTGCACCGAAACACATCGAGCAGTTTATTGAAGAAGGATATTTGCGTTGGGATTCTCTGGGTGAATTTATGGCTTTGCAAGCGAGTTTAGAGCATTTAGCGCAGACTCAAAACAATGAAAAAGCACAGATTTTAGCAGATGCATTGGATGTAGCGAACGAAAAATTCCTCGCAGAAGACAAATCTCCGGCAAGAAAAGTGGGCTCTATCGACAACAGAGGTTCACACTTCTATCTGGCGATGTACTGGGCAGAAGCTTTAGCCAACCAGACTAAAAATACTGAAATGGCTGCAATTTTCCAACCAATTGCAAAAGCGATGTTTGAAAACGAAGCTAAAATCAATGAAGAACTAATCGGAGCTCAAGGTAAACCACAAGATATTGGTGGATACTACAAACCAGATTTCGGCAAAACCGATGCAGCGATGAGACCAAGCGCAACATTGAACGAGATCATCAAAACAATATAAGTTTTACTACTAGTCTCAAACTTAAAAAAAACTTCCCGAGAATTCGGGAAGTTTTTTTTTATTTCAACTCATCAATGATTTTATAAATCTGGTTGAAATATTTTCCGTAATACCGTTGAAACCAAAACTTACCGAAAAAATACAGCGCACCTAATGTCCCGATGCAGGTGGACAGAAACGTAAGGATGAATCTTAAACCTGTAATTTCTTTCAAAGGAGGTGTATAGTCGAAAACCAAAAGCATTTCGCAGACCACAAACGGCGCAAAAGCAATATAAAAAGCCAAATAATACTGCTCATTAAGTTTAAACTGGTATTTTAAATCTTTAAGTGCATCCCACGTATTAAGGTTAATGGCACTGATATTTTTATAAAGCTGAAAGAATTTAAAGAAATAAAAACTCGTAATCAGCATCATTGTGATTACTAAAGTGATGATGTACACTTTGAATTTAAAAAAATGCATATCAACCATCACCAAGAATAGAATAATCAGCACGAACAGCACGGCCGTCCAGTAAAACTCATTCCTCATATTTTTTCTTATTTTTTCGAGCGGAAGATGAATTTGCTTCTGCTTTTCGGTAGAAATTTCGGGAGTTTCAGCGATATTTTCGTTGCTCCACATTTGTTTTAAGTGATCTAATTCCATAACCTTAGTGATTAATGAGTTCTTTTAGTTTTTCTTTGGCGCGGTTCAGTTTTACTCTTGCATTTACTTCGGAAATCCCGAGTTGTTCGGCCATTTCTTTTCCGGAATAGTTTTCCAGGTAATAAAAAATCAGGGCTTTATCGATGGCATTAAGCTGGTGAATCGCACGGTACATTTTCTGGAGTTTCAGTTCCTCTTCATCGTTGTAATCTTCATGCTTTACTTTAAAATCTGCGACTTCATCATTTTTAATGAAACTTCTTTTCTTTTCAGTTTTTAAAAATACAATCGCGGTATTAAGCGCGATCCTGTAAAGCCATGTGGAAAA
>JAHRWY010000078.1:0-8915 GCA_019104935.1 Kaistella sp. | reverse complement strand
GCAACCAAGGTGTATTTAAGACCGGTCAGCGTATATTCGAAGAAGAGTCCGGGAACGGTTTCAGTTCTTTTAAAATTCTGAGTCAGATAATTTTCATCGAAATCATCATACAGAAAACTCGCTCCCGTTTTGTATTTATGATTGGTATTCCCGAAAATACTTTCGAAAATTAAGTTTGAATAAAAGGTTTTCTGGTTACCGAGATAATTTCTTTGGCCGAAAAAACTGTCCTGCTGATGATACGTAAACTGGTTCATCCAGCCGATACTTTGGTAAGGTTTACCCTTAAAGACATATCCGGTTTTATTCCAGATATCGAATTTGGAAATATCGATTCCAACTCCATACAGACTTTGTTGACCTTGCGGAATGTTTTTATCGAAATCTTTTTGCCCACCGAACCTTTCATCTTTCACAAAACTAATTCCGAAATGTGTACCAATACCTGAGTGATCTAAATCATTGTAATTCAACAAGTAAGAAGCGTTTATTTGGTTTCCTGTCGGTTGATCTAAAAATCCGTCATCATTGGTATCCATTTTTGCTAAAGTCGCATTACCGTGGAGCAAAAAAGTTTGATTCCAATGGTCGGAAACAGCGCTGGTTGAAGTGATGTTGGTTTCAAACCTTCCGTTAATGTCACCAAAAAAATTGATGGCAGTTTCAGGTTTGTCGTGGAATTTTAAAAGTTCGGTATTAATTTGGCCGGTAATACTTTCGTAGCCGTTAGTAACGGTGCTTCCTCCTTTTGTTAGCTGAATTCCGCCAATCCATCGGCCGGGAATTAAATTCATTCCGTAAGGAGACGCCAAACCACGGATGGAAGGCAGAAGTTCTTTTGTTAAAGAGGTGTATTTCTGGTCTAAACCTAACATCTTCAGCTGCTTGGTTCCGGTAACCGCATTGCTGAATGCCACATCAACGGTTGCGTTGGTTTCGAAACTTTCAGACAAATTACAACAGGCCGCTTTCAGTAATTCTTTAGAACTGATGTTGAAGGTAAGGCCGGTTTCTTTTTTGTTGAGTGCAGTAGCTTCGCCCATTTTTATGAGTTTCACCTCTTCAATGCTTTTGTCAACATGATCTGCATGTTGGGTGAAATCCTTTTTTGGAGCTGGGCTTTCTTCCATGTGAACCAAATCACTCTTTACGCCCAAAGGCAATGTGCGGTCGTAAAGACAACAGTCGGGAAGGTTTTTATAAACGGAATCGCTCGCGGTATATTTTTCATTATCATGACCCACATCGGCAATCATTTTCAAAATTGCATCTGCTGAAGTTTTTGCGGGATTAAAATCCAGCGTTACGGTTTGGGTTTCAGGATTCCAGTCTGCCGCATCGGCGCCGGCAGTTTTTGCAGCTTTTTCGATTCTTGTTTTACACGAAACACAGTTTCCTCTCACAAAAAACTGATTGTCCGATTTTACTGGTTTTGTGCTTTCTGCACTCGTTACAGTTAAAAAAGAAGGTTCTCTTTCGTAATGGCAGCAACCCGGAAGATTTTCGTAAACGCTGTCCGGCGCTTTGAATTTTTCGTTATCGTGACCGGCTTCGGCGATTTTTTTAAGTAATTCTTCGGGATTTACTTTCGCTGCATCATATTCTACAGTAAGTTGTTGGGATTCTGCGCTCCAGTTGGCAGATGTTGCACCTGTTTTTTTTGCGGTGGTTTCTATTCGGTCCTTGCACATGCCGCATTCGCCCTTTACTTTAAAGGTGGCTTTGGTAATTGTTTGTGCAAAAAGGAAATTATTGAATAAGAGTGAAAAAATCAAAAGACTTTTCAGTAAAATTTTCATTTTATTTGAATTTGTTAATTTAAAATAAGCGTTGCCAAAAGAACATTCTTCTGGCTGACAGTCAATAAATTAACAAAGTTTTGGCGGTTGCCAAATGTTTTGAATACGTGAGGAAAAAAAAGAAATTTCGTAATTAAAACTGATCTTTTTAATGAACAGTTGCTTCTGCGAGGTGTATGATTCCGGAGAAATATAGTTCAGCGCAATATTTACCGAGCACGAGTGGCAATTGGCACAGTCATTTCCGCAACCATTTTTCTCAGAACCTTTTTTCGGATTGCTTTCGTGGCAGGGTTTGGTTTTTTCTGTGTTGCAGCATTCGTCTTTTTTAGATTTCTGCTCACAACAATTTTCAACCTTTTGGGCAAACACGGTTTGTTTGGGTAGAATAAAGATTCCTAACCCTAAAATAATTAAAAATATTTTTAATGATTTCGCCATGCATCTGCAAAATTAGTAAATTAAATCCGAATGCAACCAAATCAGTTAAAGTTTCATAAAAAACAGTTAAAAAATTTTGATTCAACCACTTGATATTTAATTATTTGTAGTTTTGCACTCCTAAAATCAATTTAACATAATGTTTTATGAAGAAAGTTCTTTTAACACTGTTTTTGGTATTTATTGTCGCAACATCTTTCTATAAAAGGGAAGCAGCGACAGTTTCAGACACCAAAACTTCACTTAAAGCTCACTCCAAAATTTTATCAGCCGGAAAAATGGCCAATTCAATAAAAATAACGGGCGAAGAAATTTTTTCCTCCCTCAGTTTTGAAGGAATAAACGCCTTAAATCCTGATGTTTTTTCAAAAGCTTATTTAGGATTCAAAAATCTGAAAAAAGCCGGCAAACTTCCAGAAGATTCCCATTTGCTTACCGTCTGCGATTTTTCGCGTTCCTCTACCGAGAAAAGACTTTGGGTTATTGATCTTGAAGAGAAAAAAGTACTTTTTAATTCGCTGGTTGCTCACGGAAAAAATACGGGAGAAGAATTTGCAGCGAAGTTTTCCAATACCGAAAGTTCCCACCAGAGCAGCCTTGGATTTTATATTACGGAAAGTACATATAACGGCAGCAACGGCTATTCGCTGAAACTTCTGGGGCTTGATCCGGGGTATAATGACGCCGCTTTGCAACGAGCCATCGTGATGCACGGTGCCGATTATGTGAGTGAAAATTTCATTAAAAGCCAGAACAGAATTGGCAGAAGCTGGGGTTGTCCGGCGGTGCCAAGAGCGCTGGCAGAACCGATCATCAATACGATAAAAGGCCAGAACTGCCTCTTTATTTATTATCCCGATGAAAGGTATCTTTCAAAAACGGAATGGCTGAAAAATCCCGAAAACATGTAGTTTTTTCAATAGTTGATATGAAAATCCCGGTTTGATGTGAACCGGGATTTTGTTTTATTTTAATTCGATTGGGTTGTTGTTTTTCTTCAGCTCTTCAGCCATTCTTGTTTCCATCTGCCTGCGCTGGTTTGGGTCGGGAGTTCTCATTGAACCTCTGCTCTGGGGAGCACTGATTCCGGATCCTCCTCTTGCCGAACCCATTGATGCCTGCATGAAAGATGCCGGATCTTTGCGGAAAAGCGTTTCCTGTTTTACAAAGTCTTTTCTTTTTACTTTAACAGGATTTCCGGATGGGCTAAAAGCCTGAATTGCTGCGATTTTTTTAGTCTCTTTCAGGTCGAAAGAATAGTCGCCTTTGGAATCCTCAACTTTTACGATAAGCCCTGGAAGTCCGGAAAATTTATACGGCCCATCCTGAAAAGGAATATCGGTGGTAAACCATGCGAACCATGATCTTCCGGCAAACTGAGTTTCAGCTTTCTGGGTTTTGTATTCTCCAATTTCTGCAGTTTCCGGTAGAATTTTCCATTCCATTGGCCGGTCTTCTTCATAAGCATACTGGTCTCTGGCAATTCGGGACGTAAAAGTTTTGGTGTTTGCTTTAAAATCTTTATCCACTATAAAATCGATGTTCGAACGGAGATTCTGCATTTGGCTCCGGTCGAAATTGAAACTTCCTGTTTGTCTCACTTTTGTAAATAGAGAATCGCGCTGAAGCCGTTTTTCTCCGTAGAATATCGATTTTTCGGGCGTAGCGTCAAGATAGGCGAGTTCAGTTTTGATATCGTTTCTGTTGGTAGAGTCGGGTTTCATTGTCACCTGGTAGATGAAACGGTTCGCCTGCGCAAAACTCAATTGGGAACATAGTCCCAGAATAATAAGACCGATTTTTTTCATTGAATAGCTGTTTGGTTTTTTGATCCGGATCGTTCCGGAAAGTTAAATTCTTTCTTCTATAAGTCGGATAGACAAATATACCGCCACAAATTTGATATTCATTATATTATTAGTAATTTTGCAATCTAAAATCAGTCTAAATAAAAACAATGATAAAAGTTAGCGATCATGCGAAAGAAAAAGCCATTCAGTTGATGACTGAAGACGGTTTTAAGCCTTTTGAAGATTATATAAGAGTCGGCGTTAAAAGCGGTGGTTGTTCGGGTCTTGAATATGTTTTGAAGTTCGATAACGAAAAAAAAGATGCAGATCAGGTTTTCGAGGATAACGGGATTAAAATCATCATCGATAAGAAATCGATCCTGTATCTTGCAGGCACAACGCTGGAATATTCGGGAGGTTTGAATGGGAAAGGTTTTATTTTTAATAATCCCAATGCAAACAGAACTTGCGGATGCGGTGAATCTTTTAGTTTATAAAAAATTATGTCAAAATATACAGAAGACGACTTAAGGGTCGATCTTGAAAACCAAAAATACGAATTCGGCTTCGAGACAGATATTGAGTATGAAGATTTTCCTACCGGTCTGAACGAAGAAGTGGTAAGAATGATTTCGGCAAAGAAAAATGAGCCTGAATGGATGACGGAATGGAGGCTGGAATCTTACAGAATCTGGCTGAAAATGGAGGAGCCAAACTGGGCCAATGTGCAATATGAAAAACCAGATTTTCAGGCAATAAAATATTACGCTGCGCCCAAGAAAAAACCGGAACTCGCAAGTCTGGACGAAGTAGATCCTGAATTGCTGAAAACCTTTGCCAAACTGGGCATCAATATCGAAGAACAGAAGAGACTTTCCGGAGTAGCTGTGGATATCGTAATGGATTCGGTTTCTGTGAAAACAACTTTCCAGGAGACGCTTTTGGAAAAAGGAATTATTTTCTGCCCGATTTCGGAAGCGATTCAGAATTATCCTGATCTTGTAAAGAAATACATCGGCAAAGTTGTTCCGCGAGGCGATAACTTCTATGCCGCGTTAAATTCTGCCGTATTTTCCGACGGAAGTTTCTGCTACATTCCCAAAGGGGTGAAGTGTCCGATGGAACTTTCTACCTACTTCAGAATCAACCAGTCCGGAAGCGGACAGTTCGAAAGAACTTTGCTTATTGCAGACGAAGGCAGTTATGTTTCTTATCTCGAAGGCTGCACCGCACCTGCAAGAGACGAAAACCAACTCCACGCAGCAGTTGTAGAACTTATTGCGATGGATGATGCGGAAATTAAATATTCTACCGTCCAAAACTGGTTCCCAGGTGATGCAGAAGGAAAAGGCGGTGTTTTCAATTTTGTAACGAAAAGGGGAATTTGTGAAAGAAATGCAAAAATTTCGTGGACGCAGGTAGAAACCGGTTCTGCCGTTACTTGGAAATATCCGAGCTGTATTCTGAAAGGCGACAATTCTATTGGCGAGTTTTATTCCATTGCCGTGACGAATAATCATCAGTATGCCGATACCGGAACCAAGATGATTCACATCGGGAAAAACACGCGTTCCACCATTATTTCGAAAGGTATTTCCGCAGGAAAATCCAATAACTCTTACCGGGGATTAGTAAAAGTGATGCCTTCAGCGAAAGGAGCAAGAAACTTTTCACAGTGCGATTCGCTTTTGATGGGTAACGAATGTGGAGCACATACTTTCCCATATATCGAAATCAAAGATCCCACGGCACAGTTAGAACACGAAGCTACCACTTCAAAGATCGGCGAAGACCAGATTTTCTACTGTAACCAGAGAGGAATCAATACCGAAAAAGCTATTGCATTGATTGTGAACGGTTTCGGGAAAGAGGTTTTAAACAAACTTCCTATGGAATTTGCTATTGAAGCCCAGAAATTGCTTGAAATTTCCCTCGAAGGATCAGTTGGATAAAAACAGTTTAAAGTAAGATTCAGAACCGATTGTTACATTTGAACAAAACACAAAACAGAACTACATTATGCTAAATATCAATAACTTACACGCAAAAATAGAAGACGGCGTAGAAATTTTAAAAGGAATTAATTTACAGATCAACCCGGGCGAAGTTCACGCGATTATGGGACCGAACGGTGCCGGAAAATCCACCCTTTCATCGGTAATTGCCGGGAAAGAAGATTATGAAGTAACCGACGGGGAGATTCTGTTTGAAGGGCAAAACATTATTGAAGATGCACCAGAAGACCGGGCGCACAAAGGGATTTTCCTTTCATTTCAGTATCCTGTAGAAATTCCGGGAGTTTCTGTGACGAACTTTATCAAAGCCGCTCTTAACGAAACCAGAAAAGCAAGAGGGTTGGAAGATATGCCTGCAAAGGAAATGTTGGCACTGATTCGCGAGAACTCAGAAAAATTGGGAATCAAGAGAGATTTTCTTTCAAGATCTTTAAATGAAGGTTTTTCAGGAGGCGAAAAGAAAAGGAACGAAATTTTCCAGATGATGATGCTGAATCCGAAATTGGCGATTCTGGACGAGACCGATTCCGGTTTGGATATTGATGCACTAAGAATTGTTGCAGACGGCGTAAATTCATTCAGAAATGAAGGCAATGCAGTTTTGCTGATTACCCACTACCAAAGACTTTTAGATTATATTCAGCCCGATTTTGTTCATGTTTTAGCGGACGGAAAAATCATCAGAACCGGTGATAAGAATCTGGCGCTTGAACTGGAAGAAAAAGGCTACGACTGGCTATTGAATTAGTTTGAAATGGTTTGAAAAATTTAATGGGTTCTGAACCCGGAACCATTAAAAAAACAAGCACAAGTCAAACATCATCAAACAAATAAATATGGCACTTTTAGAAAATATACAGAATAACCACGCCGCTTTTTTAGAAACCCTGAAACACCGTTTTCTGGATGACCAGAGGGCATCGGCTTTACATAAATTCTTTGAACTGGGCATCCCCACTAAAAAAGACGAGGAATATAAATACACCAACCTGAAGGAGATTTCGGAGAAAAATTATAACTTTTTTCCGAAAGAAACCCACAATATTACCAAAGAACAGATTGATGCACTTCATTTAGGTGAAGAAAATTTCGACTGGATTGTCTTTATCAACGGGCAACTGCACAAAGAACTTTCAAAAATTTCTATTGAAAATGTGGAGTTCCTTTCTTTTAATTTTGCTTTGAATGACGCAAAACACCAAGAGGTTTTCGAGAAATATTTCAACACGATTGCTTCCAAAGAGCTGGCTTTTACCAACCTGAATCTGGCTTACTGCAAACAGGGATTTTTCCTGAAAGTTCCGAAAAATATGGTGATTGAAAAACCGATTCATGTTTTCTATATTTCTCAGAATCAGGACGAAAATACCGTTTATAATACCCGTAATTTACTGATTGCCGAAGAAGGCTCAAAGGTGGAGATCATCGAAAGTCACCATAATTTTGACGGCACGTTTGTCTTTACCAATTCGGTGACTGAAATTTTCAGTTATCCAAACGCAAAAGCAGACTGGCATAAAGTGCAGAACGACAGCGATACTTCGTATCTTATGGATCACACTTTTGCAAAGCAGGAACGCGACAGTTTAACCACGGTAAACACTTTCACTTTCGGAGGAAAACTCGTAAGAAACAACCTCGATTTTATTCATAACGGGGAGAACATCAACTCTTTCATGAACGGAATTACGATTATCGGAGGCGAGCAGACGGTAGATCATCACACCGCTGTTCACCACAAAACACCGAACTGCGAGAGTTACCAGAATTACAAAGGAATTTACAAAGATAAATCTCACGGTGTTTTCAACGGGAAGGTTTTCGTGGATAAAATTGCACAGAAAACCAACGCCTATCAGCAAAACAACAATATTTTGCTCAACGAAGGTGCCATGATCGATACCAAACCGCAGCTTGAAATTTTTGCCGATGATGTGAAGTGTTCGCACGGCTGTACCGTTGGTCAGCTGAATGAGGATGCGCTTTTCTATCTTCGCGCGCGTGGAATTTCTAAAAAAGAAGCCCAGGCTTTGTTGTTATATGCTTTTGCAAATGATGCGATGCAGAATATTGATATCGAGCCACTTAAGATTAAAATTTCTAAACTTCTCGCAGAGAAACTCGAAGTGGATATTGAATTTTAAAAAGATTAAAAACGTGTTTCTGACACGTTTTTTTTATATATTTCAGGAGAAAAAAGGCTGAAACTCTTTATAAAAGCGTCGGTTTTCCTCTAATCCCTATTATTATGAATTTAGAAAACATTGCTGATCATCTGGAAGCTTACAAAGCGCATGACCAGATTATCGATGCAGCAAACTTTATCATCAGCAGTTTCGGTCTTGGTCATGAGAATTTTGCGGGTTTTGGTTTTCGTCCGGAACTGGAGCCCAACAAAATGTTGCTCACCGCAGAAGGCGAAATCGGCGGAATGCAGATGGTGATGATTCCTAAAAACCTCTTCGATTTCGACTTGAACTTAGTCGTCAACATGCTAGCTCACGAAATGCTGCACGTCCGTCAGAAAGCACCGGGAAATATTGTGGAGGACAAAAATGAAAGAGAATTTCAGGCTTATTACGAAATGCTTTTTCATAAAATTTTCCCGCAAGTTCCTGAAGTTTCCGATTTTCACAAGAAATTCTTTGGCGAAAAAGCACTCGAGTATTACAGAAGAATGGGCGAAGGTTCCGAATTACAAACCAAATACGCCGAACAAAAATTGGAAGTGGAGAATTTAATTAATTTCCTTTAGTCCAGCATTTTCTCCAAAATTTCACAAGCCGATTTGGGTAAATTGGTTCCCGGACCGAAAATATGATCGGCTCCGTTTTGGTATAGGAAATCGTAATCCGGTTGCGGAATTACAC
>JAHRWY010000056.1:0-2704 GCA_019104935.1 Kaistella sp. | reverse complement strand
ACTGCCATTATTTTTTCAATTCATGCAAATCTACAAATCTCTTTTAAAATTACAGTTAAAATATTGAATTTGATAGCAATAAATTAAGGAGCAAAAACCCCAAAAGTCTGTTGAACTTTTGGGGCCTTCAAATAATAAACTATTAAAAAAATAAATTAGGAACTGAATTCAAAAAATTCATGAAACTATTTAGGTTTTGTAAATCTCTAACGGGAAATCTGCGAAAATATTCTCCAAAAAAAGGTTATTAAATGTTAAAATATGATAATTAATTTTCTGTGATTCAAATATTTACTGCAAAGCATTATCAATAAAGGAATTACAATTAAAAATCTTATCTTTAGAAAAATTTTTTTTACGGATGGATATCGAATTTAATAAAAGAGAAGATCAAAATAAATTAAAACTTGCAGAAATCAACAGGTTATTTGCAGAGATAAAAAAAGGCGGTGGCGAAAAACGTTTGCAAAAGCAGCGCGACGAAGGAAAATTAACCGCCCGCGAAAGAATTGAATACCTTCTTGACAAAAATTCAGAATCCATAGAAATCGGCGGATTTGCAGGTTATGGGATGTATGAAGAAGAGGGCGGCTGCCCAAGCGCAGGTGTTGTTGTCGTGATGGGATATGTATCAGGAAAACAGTGTCTTATCGTAGCGAACGATGCTTCGGTAAAAGCGGGTGCGTGGTTTCCGATCACTGCGAAAAAGAATCTTCGGGCCCAGGAAATTTCAATGGAAAATAAATTACCCATTATCTATCTTGTAGATTCTGCAGGTGTTTATCTGCCGATGCAGGACGAAATTTTTCCAGATAAAGAACATTTCGGAAGAATTTTCCGTAATAATGCGAAAATGAGTTCCATGGGGATCGTACAGATTTCGGCTGTCATGGGAAGCTGTGTTGCCGGCGGTGCCTATCTCCCGATTATGAGCGATGAAGCCATGATTGTAGATAAAACAGGCTCTATATTTTTGGCCGGAAGTTATCTTGTAAAAGCCGCCATCGGTGAAAACATCGACAATGAAACTTTGGGAGGTGCAACCACGCACTGCGAGATCTCTGGAGTTACCGATTATAAAGCCAAAGACGATCAAGACGCACTGGACCGTATTAAAAATATCATGAAAACCATCGGCAGTTATGAAAAAGCAGGCTTCGACCGGATTGAAAGTTTTCCACCGAAGGAAGATATTTCAAACATTTTCGGACATATGCCGGCGTCCAGAGCCGATCAGTACGATACTTATAATATTATTAAATGCCTTGTCGACAATTCCGAATATGAGGAATACAAACCGGATTATGGCAAAACCATCATCTGCGCTACAGCAAGAATCGATGGTTGGAGCGTTGGGATTGTCGCCAATCAAAGAAAACTGGTAAAAAGCGGCAAAGGTGAAATGCAGTTTGGTGGCGTGATTTATTCAGACTCTGCCGACAAAGCGACAAGATTTATTGCCAACTGCAACCAAAGAAAAATTCCGTTGCTTTTCCTTCAGGATGTTACCGGATTTATGGTAGGATCCAAATCAGAACACGGCGGAATCATTAAAGACGGAGCGAAAATGGTGAATGCCGTAGCCAACTCTGTGGTACCGAAATTCACTGTAATTACCGGCAATTCCTACGGAGCAGGAAATTATGCGATGTGCGGAAAAGCCTACGATCCAAGACTGATTGTTGCATGGCCATGGAGCGAGCTTGCGGTGATGGGCGGAAGCCAGGCTGCAAAAGTTTTGGCCCAAATTCAGGAATCGACTTTAAAAAAACAGGGAAAGGAGATCAGCGAAGAAGAACACCGGGAAATTCTCGATACAATTTCGAAAAGATATCAGAAACAGACCGAACCTACGTATGCTGCTGCAAGACTCTGGACCGATGCGATTATCAATCCGATCGATACGCGAACCTGGATCTCCATGGGAATTGAAGCCGCCGATCATGCGCCAATTTCAGAAAAATTTAATTTAGGCGTTATTCAGGTTTAAATATAAATAAACACCATTCATCATGAAAAAAATTCTATTCCTGCTCACATTATTGAGTTTTACTTACGGTTTTTCGCAGTGTTTTATTGAAGGCAGCCCGCAGATCAAGGTAGGTGAAACCCACGTTTATACCATAAAAAATAATACAGCACAGTGCAACGATTGCCATCAGTGGAGTTCGTTCGGTGGAAATATTACCCTGGAAGGGGATGTAAAACAGAATACCGTTAAAGTAAAAGGCAACGCCCCAGGGAAAACCATTCTTTCGTTAGAAATGATTTCTGACAAAGGAATTTTGCGCTGCAGTAAAACGGTTGATGTTTTAACGCCGCCTTCGCAGGAAATTAATGCGTTTTCTACCGGCTGTGATATAGGTTTAGACAGTTTCAGGGAAGTGAAAGTAAGCGATGGGGTGGTATCGTTTGTTCCGGCAAAAACGGAAGCCAGTTTGAAATATGAATGGACCGCTGTTTATGATAACGGAGATGAAATAAAAGCTGCTGAGCATACGCCTAAGTTCAGCTATTCGAGAGAAAACGGGATCAAGAGCCTGATGCTGCGCGTAACATCTTCGAAATGTATGCGGAACTTTACCAAAACTTACGATGCCAATTACTGGAGATTCTACTACGTTTCACTTATAAAGAAAAGATTCAGGAATATTTCTGAATCTTTTTTTTTGCCTTTACCAAGGTTATACTTTACTTTGACATT
>JAHRWY010000046.1:0-3029 GCA_019104935.1 Kaistella sp. | reverse complement strand
GCCTTTGCTTGTCGATCTTAAAAAATCTAAAATCATCACGAGATTCACTCCTCCCAAAGGATATTTCTGGATGAAAGAGCAACCCGGAAGTTTCGGTGAATATCTGGTGAATTTTCCGCTGCATCCTCCCGGTTTTCCGGTGCGCGATTACAGAATGGTTCCGGTGAAAACGCAGGACCGGCATGTGGCGCTTCTGAAAATTGATGTTGGCGACAAAGACCTGCAGCAGTGTGCAGACGCGTGGATAAGGCTGTATGCTGAATATTTGTGGTCTCAGAAACGCTTTGATGAAATTGGTTTCCAATTTACCAGCGGGCAGTTTTTTGCCTGGAAAGATTATAAAAAGGGAATCCGTACAAGGGAAGTTAAGAGAAAAGTAAGTTTTTACGATTCGGGTGTTGCTGATGAATCTTATACCGCTTTTCGGGATTACCTGAATATTATTTTCCTTTACGCGGGAACTATTTCTTTGGATAGGGAAGCGGTGCCGGTTACGCAGAATTCAGACATCAAAACAGGCGATTTCATCATCAAACCCGGAAGTCCCGGGCATTCGGTAATCATTATGGGTATAGCGACGAATAATGCCGGAAAAAGGCTTTATCTTCTGGCGGAAAGTTTCATGCCGGCGCAGGATATTCACATTCTTAAAAATAATGCCCATCCAGAACTTTCACCTTGGTATGAATTGGATGTAAATGCCCCCAAAACTGTAACGGCAAAATATATTTTCAGCCCAACTTCCATCAAAAGATTCCGCGCCCTTAAATAGAAAACGGAAATCTGGTTTCCCAAACTTCCGTTTCAACTACTAAAAACACAAACTAATAATATTATTCAGCTGTAAGTTCAAAATCTCCTTTAATATTTACCACATCACTGATCATGGGTGCAGGGAAATTAGGACCTACGTTGAACTCAGATCTCTTGAGTGTTCCCAGAACCTGGTAACCGTAGGTTGTTTTTTTGTTCATTGCGTTAACCGTAGAACCTTTGTAAATCAAAGTTAAGGTAACCGGTTTTGTAACGCCGTGCATGGTCAGGTTGCCTTTAAGCGTGTACTGATCCTTTTTTGTTTTGGTTAAGGATGTACTGGTAAAATCCATTGTTGGGAATTTTGCTGCATCGAAGAAATCTGCACTTTTCAGGTGATTGTCTCTGGCTTCAATGTGCGTGTTGATGGAGTTTACATCTGCAGAGAAAGTGATTTTAGAATTCACGAAATTCTTTTCGTCTGCTTTAATGGTTAAATCTGCCTTATCGAAGTTTCCTGTAATGTCATTAATCCCCAGGTGGGTTACCGTAAACTGGATTCTTGAGTGGGCTGCATCGCTTTTCAGATTCAACTGAGCAAATGTGGATACGGTGAACATAAATACCGTAAGGATAGAGAGTAACTTTTTCATAACACTTTTTTGTTTTAATTATAGTGCAAAGATAGAGGTGGAGAGATTAGTGGGCATTGATCTAAGATAAGAAATCGCTAATCGCAGTTTCCGTCTGTATCACAGCTTTCTCCCTGACTGATGATTTGAAGTCCTTTGTCGCCTGCTGAAAATTCTTCAAAAGATTTATTCAGCACTTCCAGAAAATGTTCAGGCTGCTGAGCTCCGGAAACTCCGTATTTATCATTAAAGACAAAAAACGGTACCGCGTTGATGCCCAACTGTCTTGCCATTAACCCGTCCTGGGCTACGGCGTGCGCCAATTCATCGGATGCTAAAGCGTTTTTAACTTCTTCTTCAGTAAGACCTACAGATTTTCCCGTTTCGATAAGTACAGCTTCATCATCGATGTTCTTTCCTGAAATAAACTGCGCTTCGAAAAGGGCTTCTTCCATTTCATTAGCCAAATTTTTCTTTTTTGCCAACTGAATCAAAAGATGTCCCTTGAAGGAATTTGCTACCTTGGAATCATCAAAATTAAAATCGATTCCCGCTTCTTTACCGGCATTTTTTGCATGTTCGTGCATGGCCTTTGCCTGGCTTACAGGGATGCCTTTTGCTTTCGAGAAATAGTCGTAAGGGTTGGTGTCAGGCTGTGTCACCAGATTGGGATCCAGCTGGAAACTGTGCCACGTCACCTCAATTTCTTCAGCATGTGGGAATTGCGATAAAGCTTTTTCGAATTTCTTTTTTCCTACATAACAGAACGGACAGCGGATGTCGCTCCAGATATTTACTTTCATTTATTTTAAATTTAAGATTTACAAAGATACAGCCTGAAAACCAGCAACCAATTGATCTAAGGTAAGAAACAGCTGTTTAAAATTACAAATAATACTGCAGCAGCAAATACCATACTGCAAGTGTTATAAAAGAAAGCGGAATGCCCACACCCACCATCAGATTACAAAGTTTGGGCTCCAGTTTATGGGTTGATGCGATAATGGCAGCAGTAATCATCGGCGCCATGGCAGCTTCCAGAAAAGCGATTTCCACAGTTTCGCCACACTGCTTTAACACTATAAAATACAGGACGAAAATAAATGCCGGAAAAAGGATAAGCTTAAACAGAAGTCCCCACAGCAAAGGCTTGGAATATTCTCCGGGAGGTTGCCATTTCAGCTGGCTTCCCACCGAAACCAAGGCTAAAGGTACCGTTGTAGCCCCCAGTTTACCGAAAACTTCATCTAAATCGGACGGAAGAGTAATGCTGAAAAGGTTCAGAATAACAGCCACTGAAAAGGCAATAAAAGGCGGAAACCTGATGATTTTGTTAATGATTTCAGCAACAGAATTCTTCGTGCCCGAATAATAATTAGCCACAGCGATTCCTACGGTAGAAAGGGCCACAAAAGAACCCGGCTGATCGACGAGCATCACCGTTTTCAGGCCGCTTTCCCCGAAAAGCGACTGAATAACCGGAATCCCCACAAAAGAAGTATTTCCGAAACCGGCGCACATAATCAGCGCACCGGTGAGGGATTTAGACCATTTGAACTTTTTAGAAAGAATACTGAAGAATACCAATGACAGAAAGATATTGAGCCAGGCAATTGCCACCGGAAAAATAACCTCAAAACTTAA
>JAHRWY010000042.1:0-22704 GCA_019104935.1 Kaistella sp. | reverse complement strand
AACAGGCTGCATAAAACGTAGTTGTGGCACTGATATTCGCTGTTAAAGAATTGCCGCTAATGGAAATATTGCCACCGCTGGATAACGGGGCCGCAGCATCTGCCTCCGCATACCATCTTATCTGCGTACCTGTCGCACATTCTGCTGAAACAGTCACGTTACCGGGACCGCAGTTTTTACTCGGAGTTACATTGGGTGCCAGGGGTTTTATATTGAATGTTCCACTCACAAAATCCTGGAGGGATGCGTTAATGGACTGAGAATTTCTGGTTTCGAGAAGGAAACTTGAAAAACACGGGGAAATTCCCGATCCGGGTGAAAAGTCAACAAATCCTTCAAAGAAGGCTCCTGTAGCATAGGTATTGGCCGGAGGTGTTCCCACACTCGGCACATTATTTCCCTGGTAAGTCCAGCCCGAATAAGAAGGGGTTGGCTGATAACTGGAATTAACAAATGCATTGCCTGTGGTTCCTATCAGATCTAATGAACCGTTACTGCCGCCGGAGCCCACCCATTTGTAAATTTTGAGTTGTACGCTTCCGCCGCCATTGGTGAAATTACTGAGAACCAGCAAATCACCCACGGAATGTTCAGGAGAAAATGTTCCTCCCGGATTTTTTTTGGTTCCGTTGATAAAGAACCAAAAACCAATAGCTGCATCTCCGTTGATGGCTGTTCTGTCTGCCGCAAAATAAATTCTGTTGCCGATAAGAACTGCTGCAGCGTTGGAAATATCACCTTTGCTGTTGGTATTTCCATTCGACCAGCTCCATGTAGTCACAAGACCGGGATCGGATGATCCGCCGGTAAACTGATCGTCGTTGATGGCATTTGCATCGCGTGCAAAAGCTTTAATGGTATGGCCATTCAGGGCTGCTGCCCAGTCATCTGTTTTTCCGTCCAGTGTAATGTTCTGTGCAAAAAAAAGATCTCCGTAAAGTACCGTTATCAATGATAAGATAACAGAACGAACTGAAAAAATAAAATCATTTTTCATGTTTCTAATTTTTTTTAAATACTCTTATTGGAATACATCATGAGACACGGTCTCCTTTGCTCATTATCTGAAACCAGTGCACTGCGGATAAGATTAAAAACGATCAGTAAATCTCTGTCCTGAAACAATCAGCCATCTGTTGATGATTGGAGAAGCGGGTTAAAGTATCGGTTTTTAAGTCCTTGAGTGAAGCTGCACTGTAAATTCAAAAAAATGTAACATGCGCAGTAAAAAAGTGGGTAAGGAACACTTTAAAGGAACCATAGTAAATAAAATTTCATCTGCTTTGTGTTTTTAAGTTATTAGTACATCAAAATTATAATTATTATTTAATTTATACAGGTTGAATACACTATTTAATTAAAATATTTAATCACTGAAAACAATTAGATGAAAATAATTACGAAAATTTAAAGTATTGTTTAAATTTATTTACACAACAATCAGCATTTCAATATATTAGCAGAATAACGGCAGAAAAGAAGAAAAAGAACCACTCAGATTTTTTAAGTTTATGGAGGAGATTAGCATTAAATTGTCTGTATTCAAAGCGCAGCAGTTTGGCCCATCATCTATTTTATGAATCGTTTTATTAGCATTTTATTAACCTGCATCAAGTATTTTTGGATAAATTCTTGCATACCTTTGTATCAACTTTCCGAAAAATCAGTATGAGTTTTACAGAACATCTTCACCAGGGATACCGCAACAGAAAATTTGATATCGACAAAAGGAAGACCGAAGATTTTATCGACCGGTTTTTCCGGTTTATCTTTTTCCTCGAATACCAGCGCTGTTCGGAAATCCCACAGATTGAAGAGCGTCTTGAAGGTTTTAAGACTGAATTCAAAGAAATTCTGTCGTGCGTCATGAAAGGTCAGGAAGCCGTAGAAAGCGATGTTTTTTTCGCGAAATTTCCCAAAATCTACCGCATGCTCGAAGACGATGCACGGTATATCTGCGAAAACGATCCGGCCGCACAGAATATGGAAGAAGTTATGTTCTCCTATCCCGGTTTTTTTGCCATTGCGGTGTACCGTTTTTCGCATGAGCTTTTTAAAAATAATATTCCGCTGATTCCCCGCATCTGGACCGAATTTGCGCACAGCAAAACCGGAATCGATATTCATCCCGGCGCTGAAATCGGCGAAAACTTCTTTATCGATCATGGCACCGGCATTGTTATCGGAGAAACCACCGTCATCGGAAAAAGAGTAAAACTGTACCAGGGCGTCACGTTGGGCGCACTATCGGTGACGAAAGACCTGGCCAATGAAAAACGGCACCCGACCATTGAAGATAACGTGGTAATATATGCCAACGCCACTATTTTAGGTGGTGAAACCGTAATCGGAGCACACGCACTCATCGGTGGTAACGTATGGATTACCGAAAGTGTCGCGCCGAACTCTGTCGTATTTCACAGGGGATTGGTGACGGTGAAAAATAAACTGCCGGTGAATGAACCGATAAATTTTGTTATTTAAATACGGGGTGATGGGTGATGGATGATGGGGCGGTTTTTGAAGAACTTAGGGGAGATGCAAAGTTTACCACCGAGAACACAGCGTTCTATTCAGAGGACACGGAGATTAATCATCATCTTTTTGGGTCTTTTGAACAAATAAGATCAAATTTTGTGGTTGGTGTGGTTTTTTTACCACAATGCTCACAAAGATTTCACAAGGGGGCACACTGAAGTGCATTGGAATTTAAAGGCAAAATCCGCCGGCAATTGAAATAACTTAAAAACAGAATATATGAAACTGAACAATGTTTTGGAAGCCATCGGGAATACCCCGACGGTAAGAATCAATAAACTTTTCGATAAGAACGTAGAGGTATGGATGAAACTCGAAAAACAGAATCCCGGTGGAAGCATTAAGGACAGAATTGCCCTCTCGATGATTGAAAAAGCTGAACGGGATGGCAAAATCAACAAAGACACGCTGATTGTAGAGCCTACTTCGGGCAATACGGGCGTAGGGCTGGCTATGGTGTGCGCTGTGAAAGGTTACAAACTCGTGCTGGTGATGCCAGAAAGCATGAGTGTGGAGCGCCGCAAACTGATGTCGGCGTACGGCGCACAGTTTGTGCTTACCCAAAAAGAACTGGGAACGTCGGGTGCCGTAAAAAAAGCGCAGGAAATGGCACAGGAACTCGACAATGTGTGGATTCCGCAGCAGTTTGAAAACGAAGCAAATCCCGATATTCACCAAAAAACTACCGCTCAGGAAATCCTTGCCGATTTTCCTGAAGGTTTCGATTACCTCATCACCGGCGTGGGAACCGGCGGACATATCACCGGCGTTACCCAGGTGTTGAAGCATAAATTCCCCAACCTGAAAAGCTTTGCTGTAGAACCACAGGACTCCCCTGTAATTTCAGGCGGAAAACCGGGACCACACCCGCTGCAGGGCATTGGTGCCGGATTTATTCCCGGAGTTTTAAATACCGGTCTTCTCGACGGCTCTGTTCAGGTGGAAAAAGAAGAAGCCTATGAATTCAGCAGAAGACTGGCACGTGAGGAAGGAATACTTGCCGGAATCTCCACCGGAGCATCGCTGGCAGCCATCAACAGAAAGCTTTCGGAAATTCCCGAAGGATCGAAAATCCTCACCTTCAATTATGATACCGGAGAACGCTACTGGTCAACAGAAGGGCTTTTCGGAGAAAATGTTTTCGAATCTTAAGGGACGCTAAATTTCCCGCAGATTCCTGATTTTTTTCAATATGATCATATTCAAAAGTTTAAATCAGTGAGATCTGCTCAATCAGCGAGAGAGAAAATTTCCCATAGAAAAATTAAAAATCCTGCGGCATTGCAGGATTTTTTTATGAATATATTTTCTGGCATTTGGGGCAGACGTAAGTCTTGCGTTTTACTTTTCCCATCTCATCAATAATGAGCTCTGTTTTGTCTTTCGGACAGATCTTTTTTCCATAGATCAGCGTTTTTTCTTTTACCTCATCTGTTTTCAGCAGATCGAGAAATTCGTAGGCGTAATTCACCACCGTTTCGATAAGGTAAACCAATTTTTTCTCAGGGATGTTTTTCACGGGACTGTCGGGATGAATTTTTGCACGGTAAAGCGCTTCAATCCTGATGATGTTACCAACGCCGGTAAACAGCTCCTGGTCCAGCAGCGCATCACCGATCATCTGGTCGGCATAATGTTGCTGAAGTGTGCTCAGGACGAACTCTCCGTCGAACTCCTCTTTTAAAATATCGGTTTTAAAATTAAAATAATCGGTTGGTTTTCCCTCGTACAATTTGGGATGGGCGACATAAAAATTTATCTCAGAATGAGGAAAATGAAGCGAAAAGCTGGCATTCACCTTTTTTCTTTTATTCACAAGCATGCTTCCGAAAAGCCCAAGATGTACACCCACAAAGAAATCCTTAAATACGAAAAGCAGATTTTTCCCGTAGGCATCAATATCCAGAATTTTAATGTGGTCGATGGCAGATTTATCCATTTCGCTGTAGCCGGAAGCTTCAGAAACGGTTTTTCCTCTGAAACGCTGGAGTCTGTTTTTTAAATGTAAGATGGAAGGTCCTTCGGGCATGTTATTTCGGTTGGTTTAAAAACTGCCGGGTGGCGACAGACTGGTTATAGATTTTCTGGCGGATTTTCTGCATTCGTCCTACCGGCTGCAATTCTTCCGGGTTTTCAAAAGGGTTGAATGAGAGGTTTTCGTAACTGATGGTTTCGTAATCTGCAATATTCTGTTTCGGTAATATGATTTTCCCTACCGTAATGAACTCCGAATGTTTTTCCTTCCAGTCTTTCAGCAGATTATTTACCGGCGTTTTCTTTTCATCAACCGCCAGCTGAACCTGAAAATCGAGTGAAAGTTCATTATTCAGAAAATAGTTCCTTAAGGTTTTCGCCTGGTCCACTTCTTCGCCTTTCTGCACTTTTTTGCCCGGTGAAGGTTTCAGACGGATTTTCACCATGCGTTCTCCGAGCCGGAAACAGCCAACGGAATGAAAATCGTACGAGGAAATCCACTGTTTTTCAATATCCAGCACCTTCAGGACATTGTTGAGGATGGGCAGAATTTCTCTATCAAAAAAGAGACTCAGCCCGGCTCTGATGAGTCCGGGAATCTTTAAAAATGAAAGCGAAAACGGCGTTCCCCGCGAAATTATAAACCGGTTGGCTTTGAGGTGAAGTTTTAAAAACTTCGAAACCGAATTTGTCACAAAAACCGGAAGATTTACCAAAGGAAATTTCGCGCTTACGGGAATGTTTTTATTGTAGATTTTTACGGCACATCCATACAGCGGATATTCGCCACTGCCTTCTGAAACAAAGGCATTCGGATGCGAATAACGGATGATGACCCCCAGATTGTGCCCCTTTAAAAATCCAGAAAAATCAGCTGCGTCATTGGCGACGGGAATAAAATCTCCGCGCACAAAACCAAAAGATTTGGCATGGGCATTACGGGTAGAAATTCTCTTTTTATTGAGCTGATGCGAAACTGCCACGGCTTTCCCGATGAGTTCAACATCCTCATTCAGGAGCTGTTCTTCTTCTGCGGTGAGCTGATCATAGCGCGGCGAATACCCAAGAAACTGTTTCATAAGATTTCTTTTTCTGGGAACATCAAATATGAAACCACGAATTCAGACCGAAAGATTCAGCAGAAAACGGTAAGCTTTTTCTGCCCCGGAAATACAGTCCTGATGGTTTTCCTCGGCAATCTGCTGATCCAAAATTTCTTTAAAGTTCTTCCAGAAAGAACCGGTATTTTCGCCATAACACCGAAAATAGGAGAAAGACAGATCTTTAAATTGCGGATGTTTCGAAAGCTGCTTTGCAATAACATTGCCGCCTAAAGTGGAACCTTCCATCACGTATAAAATCCCGAACGCTTCGGCTTCATTTTTTATTTCCACAGGCGTAGGGGTTGCTGATTCTTCAATATTCAGCACTTCCAGATCCTTTTTAATCGAAGCCAGTTTTCTTCTTTTTTCAAGATCGAGTTGCTCTCCATTCTTAGGAGTTATCGCAGAAAAAACCGCATCTTCAAAACGCAGAAGGAAAAGGTAATTGTAGCGGATGAGATTTCTGTAATCAACGACTGAAAAACTACCGTCGAAAATCCTCTGGGAATTGAAATGTGCCTCCACACGGTCGTGCAGGATTTTGGTTTTTGCTTTTAAAATTTCAGAAATCATTAAGGTTTTTTAAAGGTCAAAATAAAGGTCGTTCCTTGATTTTCTTTACTTTCATAGGTAATATTCCCGCCCAGACGTTTCATGATCCTGAATACAATGGAGAGTCCTACGCCGTTTCCCTGGAAGGATTTTGCGTTGTCCATCCGGTTGAAGATTTTGAACATGTGTTCCTGGGCCGTTTCGGGAATCCCGATTCCATTATCTTTTACCGTGTAAATCACATGGTCGCCTTCCACTTTTCCATTGATTTCCACTTTAGGATTCTCACTTTTAGAAGAATATTTTACGGCATTGCCAATGATGTTCATGAAGACCTGGTTCAGCATTGTTTCATCTCCGCTCACATTGGGGAGGTTTCCAACAACGATTTCTACATTTTCGTTCAGGGTGAGCCGGGCGTCAGCAGAGATTTTCGCAATAACCTCCGATGTATAAAGTTCCTCTAATTTTATATCTGAGGATTTTGCACGGCTAAGTTTCATTACGCCACGGATCATGTTTTCCATGCCGAGGATTTCTTTTAAAATACTTGAGATTCTTTTGCGTACTTCAGGATTGTCGTGATGGGATTTTTCGAGAAGCTGGGCATTGAGTTTCATCACCGTTAAAGGCGTGCCCAAATCATGGGAAATGGTGTATGAAAAACTGTCGAGTTCCTCATTAAGATTGCGGAGTTCTTCATTTAATTCCTGCACCCTTCTGAACTGGGTGTAGGTTGTTTCCAGAATGGTTGCCACCACTTTTTTAGCGGCGAATATATCCTTGTTTTTCCAGGGCTGGGCTTTACCTTTGATTTCTTCGATATAGGTTTCAAAAGATTTCCGCGGGGAAATTACAATCAGTTCCTCACCGTCAACGATTCTGGCTTCGGTTTTTTTCGCCGGATTGCCTGCCCACAGAACCTGCCCGTCGATTTCTTTCCGGAACCAGATGAGCAGTTCATTCCGTTTGTCGTCGGTAAACCCAAACATCACGCCTGCTGCATTCTCTATCCTACCCAGATTTCCCTGCTGGGAATTACTGAAATGATTGGTGGCGTAAAAATTCTTCAGTGGATTTTCTCTTGCGTACTGTACGATTTTCAGGATATTTTCATCGGAAGGCACCTGCCCGGAGGTTCTGATATGATGCCCTACAATAATCGCCAGCCCATCGGCTTCCGGATATTCCTGCATTTCGGCAACATTACTGAAGAGGGAATTCTCCAGGTTATCATGAGCCATAAGCTTTGCCTTCAGGGCTACAATTTTCCGGTCGAGCTCTATACTGTCGGCAAGCAGCTGTTTCGATTTATAGGATGTATAGGCGTTTGCCGCGATTACCGTAAAAACTTCGGCACGGATGCGGTTGACCAAATCGATATGCTTGGGTTCAATATTCTGGCAGGTCACCATTCCCCACAGTTTATTATTGATGACAATGGAAGTGCTGAAACTGGAGGCTACACCGGTATTTTTAAGGTACTGCCCATGAACCGGCGACATTGCCCTCACGGAAGAATAGGTTAAATCCACCGCGGCATCTGTACTGCTGATGATGGGAACCGGTTCGGAGTACACATTGCTGAAAATACGTTTGCGCTTTTTAAGATACAGTGCCCTTGCCTGTCTTGGGATATCACTTTCAGGGTAATGGAGGTGGAGGAAACTTTCTACCTTGCTTTTTACTTTTTCGGCAATTACTTTGCCGCTGCCGTCTTCCAGAAAACGGTACAGCATGATTCTGTCGTATTCTACCGCTTCGGATACCGAATTGAGCAACTCATTCCAGATATCTTTGGAGTCGGTTGCGTTATGAATGTTTTCGTATTTTTTGGTGACAAAGTTTTTTTGATTAAAGTGTTCGATAATCTGCTCAAACTCCAAAAACACATTTTCTAAATACCTGTAAATGGTTAAATGAAAAGGTTTTCCTTTAATTTCTATTCTGTCGAGAAAAACATCTGTTTCTCTAATGGTTTTAAAATCAAGGTTGGTAAGAACAACCGAATCCAGCAAAGCGCGGAAGGCCTGGGGATCGTCACTTATTTTTTTGCCAAAAGAGCCTTTATCCATAGGAAAAAGCTCTGAAATATTCTGTGAGAAAAATTTCACTGTTTGCGAATCAGCATCCAGCCCGATAAGGTATCCAAAATCCTGGATATGACCCGAAATATGTATTTTTTCCTCGTGGCAATCCACAAAATTCATAGGCAGAAATAATGAAAGTAATAAACAAATATACTACTTTTATTTAACATAATAATTTACTTTTCTTCTTCGAAGTAAAGGCGGTAATATTTGCCTTTTTCATCCTGACCCGTCTCAATCATCTTGCGGTCGCCGTGAACATAGATATGAAAGTTCTTATCGAGCTTTATGACGCTTTTGAAGCCCCGGCTCTGTTTTTTAACGGCCGCTTCGCTGATCGCAAAATCTTCCGAGATGGAAACCTGCATTTCCTGTTCATAATCGGATTTGAAATTTCCGAAACTTTCAATCACATTGGGATCTTCCAGCACTTCTCTGGTAAATTCATCGTAATCGAAAGTCTCCTTTTCCTTGAAAAAAGTGATCGATTTATTCAGAAAATCTGCCTGATCGGCTTTGGTGGTTTCAAATTCCTGAGGCAGCTGTTTGGTGATGTATTCTTTATACACCGTAAGGGTTTCCTGGGTCTGGAAATATTCATCATCGCGCTGTTTTACCTTCAGGAAATCCTCAAACCAATAATACATATCACCGTTTTTATTATTATCCACCACGGAAACGGCATAACCGGTTTCCTTGCTGCTGTTGTATATCAACGCACCTTTATCGAGTTTGGAAAGCCCGATGCCGTAATCTTTTTCAATTTCAAACGCCTCATTCTGAGGGGAAATTTTCAGGAAAGGATTTTTATTTTCAGTTTTGAATATTCCGATATAATCAATCTTATTCCCGTCTGCATTTTCTTCACCTTCAAAATAGGCGATAAACAGCTCACCACTCTGCACACGCGGATTTTCGGCCACTTCGTAAAGATGCTGCGCAATATTTTCAGCTTCGTAAACAAATTTGTCTCTGTCGTCGAAAATTTCAGAAACCGAGCTGTACACCGGATTATTGACCAAATAGGTATCGCTGTAGAAACTAAACTGTTCTTCGGATTTAAAGGCTTTCAGGAAGAAATCTTCCAGCAGTTCCTTCATCTCCTCATCGAGCTGAAGCTCTTCCTGAGAAAGGATTAGGGATTCCTGATTGATTCTGTTTCCTACTTTATGTACGATGATTTTTGAGAGCATTTTTAAGTTTTAAATGAGATTGCAAAGATAATTTTAAAGACTGCGGCTGCAAACTTTTTACGGTTTTGTGTGAGGCTTTTTTAAACTGCAGCAATCATTTTCCTCACCATTTCATTTGACTGACCATAACTCACGATTTGTACG
The DNA here is from genome assembly GCA_019104935.1 of Kaistella sp. Taxonomy (GTDB): domain Bacteria; phylum Bacteroidota; class Bacteroidia; order Flavobacteriales; family Weeksellaceae; genus Kaistella. The sequence goes on along the minus strand of JAHRWY010000042.1, from coordinate 13,110 downwards.
TCCAAATCTGTGTTTTTAAACTTCTGAACTGATTTTTTGATGGCATCCAGAATCCATTCGGTCTTATTTCCGAAAACACCCCCGCCTACGAGTGTAAGCAAAAGCCTGTTAGAACCACCGTTGTCTAAATTGATTAATGCGGCATAAAAGGTGGCTTCATAAGTGGCTTCTAAAATAATTTTTGCAAAACTTTCCCACTGCTGTTCCGGGATTCCGGATACATATCCGATGGGAAGCGCAGAACAGTACACCTGACTGACAATCTGATCCTTATTGGCTGTAGTTACCTCGGCATTCCACTGTATTCCCACTTTCAGTTTACCTTTTAGGATTTCTCTTTCATCCTCATCCATTGCGGTAATGTGGGCATTAATTCTTTCCAAACCCTGCGCGGTGGGATAACAGTAACCGTTTCTCATGCTCCATAGCCGGAATTTTTCGTTGTTGAAAAAATCTTCAAACAGGGAAAGGCAATTAATCTGGTGGTGTTCCGTCTGGCCAACCTGTCCGTTCAGCGGCACAAAATAATTTCTGTACACTGTTCCAGCGCCACAGGCAATGGCGCATGCAGGGCCCTGGGTGGCATCATTTTCGTAAATACCAACGCCCTTTTCGGGAGTAACAGTGGGATGAACCATTTCCAAAAGGTTAAACTGAGATGCGGCCTGAAAAACCGCTCCGTTATTTTCAGGAGCACAATGCAACATGCCGACATTTCCAACTGTTTCCGACAGGGAAATTTTTCCTTTAAAATCCCGGAGATTGATTTTACGCTGTAAATCCCTGAGAGAAGGAAGCTTCAGTGTGCCAAAGCGGTAAGATTTTCCGTTCGCTTTAGAGATCAGCTTCTCCCCTTCAATTTCAATATGCGTCCGTACATTTTCAGGAGAAACCTCCTCAAAGCCCATCAGTTTTTCAAACCAGGTCATTCTTTAAATTTTTATAAAAATAATGAATAATTTTTGACGTTTGCTATTTGAATCAGGTTCATCATGCAATAATGGAACATAAAATCCCCGAATCTATGACCCGGGGATTATTATTATCATCAAAGGATTGCTTGGCCGCCTTTGGCGGCTCGCCATAACGTATTTTTTTATTTGTGATTATTTCACTTCTTCAAAGTCTGCATCCTGAACATCATCTGCACCAGAATTAGCTCCGGCATTTCCCTGAGAAGGATCTGCACCTGGCTGACCTTGCTGGCCTGCTGCGTACATTTCTTCTGAGGCTGCCATCCATGCTGCATCTAAAGCTTCGGTTTTGGTTTTTACACTTTCCAGATCTTTCGCTTCGAAAGCGGTTTTCAGTTCTGCATGTGCAGCTTCTACTGCTGCTTTTTTGTCAGCAGATAATTTATCACCGAATTCTTTCAGCTGTTTTTCTGTCTGGAAGATCAAACCATCAGCTTTGTTGAATACTTCAACTTCTTCTTTTTTCTTTGCATCCGCTGCAGAGTTTTCTTCAGCTTCACGTTTCATTCTTGCGATTTCGTCTTCAGAAAGACCAGAGCTCGCCTGAATTTTAATCGACTGCTCTTTGCCGGTTCCTTTGTCTTTCGCAGAAACATGCAGGATTCCGTTTGCATCGATATCGAAAGTTACTTCGATCTGAGGAACTCCTCTTGGTGCAGGTGGAATGTCTGACAAATCAAATCTACCGATTTCTTTGTTATCGTTGAACATTGGTCTCTCACCCTGTCCTACTCTGATAGATACTGCAGGCTGGTTGTCGCTTGCGGTAGAGAACACTTCAGATTTCTTGGTTGGGATTGTGGTGTTCGCTTCAATTAATTTAGTGAACACAGAACCCATCGTTTCAATACCTAAAGAAAGCGGCGTAACGTCAAGTAAAAGTACGTCTTTCACATCTCCTGTAAGTACCCCACCCTGAATGGCAGCACCAATTGCTACTACCTCATCCGGGTTCACTCCTTTGGAAGGTTTCTTACCGAAGAATTTTTCCACTTCTTCCTGAATGATCGGGATTCTTGTAGAACCACCTACCAAAATTACCTCATCGATATCTGAAACAGAAAGACCCGCATCGGAAAGTGCTTTTTTACAAGGCTCCATTGATCTTCTTACCAAATCGGCAGACAACTGCTCGAATTTCGCTTTGGTAAGGGTTTTCACCATGTGTTTCGGTCCTGTAGCTGTAGCAGTAATATAAGGAAGATTAATTTCGGTCTGGCTTGAAGAAGATAATTCGATTTTAGCTTTTTCAGCAGCTTCTTTCAAACGCTGAAGTGCGATGGCATCAGATTTAAGATCTACCCCTTCTTCGGCTTTGAATTCGTCAGCCATCCAGTTGATGATGACATCATCAAAGTCATCACCACCAAGGTGGGTATCTCCGTTTGTAGATAAAACCTCGAAAACGCCGTCACCCAGATCAAGGATAGAAACGTCAAATGTTCCTCCACCTAAATCGTATACTGCGATTTTCTGGTCTTTGTGGGCTTTATCCATTCCGTAAGCCAGGGCAGCTGCGGTAGGCTCGTTAATGATTCTTTCCACCGTTAAACCTGCGATCTCTCCGGCTTCTTTTGTAGCCTGTCTCTGTGCATCGTTAAAATATGCAGGAACAGTAATTACCGCTCTTGTGACTTCCTGACCCAAATAATCTTCAGCTGTTTTTTTCATTTTCTGAAGAATCATGGCAGAAATTTCCTGTGGGGTATATTCTCTGTCGTCAATTTTTACTTTTACGGTATCATTTGGTCCGCTTACCACTTTGTACGGAACTCTGGATACTTCATTGGCATCATCCTTAAAATGGGTACCGATAAATCTCTTGATCGAATAAACCGTTTTCTCAGGATTGGTTACCGCCTGTCTTTTTGCAGGATCACCTACTTTTCTTTCGCCGTCTTCTGTGAAGGCTACGATGGAAGGGGTTGTTCTTTTACCTTCCGCATTAGGGATCACCACTGCATCTTTACCTTCCATTACGGCAACACATGAGTTGGTTGTTCCTAAATCGATTCCAATTATTTTACTCATAGTATGTATATTTTTGTTTTTTAAATTTTATTTGCAGTGGTTTTCTCCAATTTTGTACCAAGGAAAAAAGTGTGACAAATTGACATTTATTTGAATTTTATACCAATCCCACACATACTCTATGACAGTTAAAATATTAACTCAAAACAAAAAAAACACTCCGGTGATGAAGTGTTTTTACCTGACAATTTTGCTTTAGAACGAATAGGTAAAGCCAAGATTCAGGCTTCTGCCGCGTTCCATAATCCGCCTGGTTTTATTGGTAGAAAGCGTTCTGTTGAGATGTTCGGCGTACGCACGGTCAAAAATATTGCTCAGTTCTACATCGATAAAGGCATTTTTATAGACTTCATACTTTGCATTTAGATTCAGGAGTGAAAAATCCGCAGTCTGCATTTCTCCGAAATCCGGATTCACGCGGTCCTGTTTTGCTGCGAAGCGGTAATTTGCCCCTAAAGTTAATGCGGAAAAATTTGCTTCAAGTTTCCATCGGAAATCCAGCGGAAATATTTCCGGCAGCGGTTTTCCGGTATCCAGATCTTTAGCATAAGTGTAGGCAATGGCCAGTTCGGTTCTCAAAGCTGGTAAAAATTTCCAGTTGAAACGGGACTCAAAACCCGTTTTCATTGCACGGTCGATATTCTGCATCTGTCTGACTCCGGGACTCATCATCGAATATGCTTTAATATCCGGACGGATCACGCCTGATATATAATCCTGAAGATAGGAGTAAAAAACATTAGCCTGAAAATAAACCTTTTCATTACTGAAAGAATAAATAAGGTCAGCCTGATTATTGGTTTCGGGTTGGAGATCAGGATTTCCGAGAATTTCGTAATTGTCGTTTCCTACAGTAAAAAGGTTAATGTACCGTTCCGTTAAACTTCCGCTGCGCTGCGCTCTCCCTGCCCATAAAGCAAGCTGGGAATTCGTGCTCAGCATTTTACTGTATCCTACACTGAGGTTATGATTTAAATCCTCCGCCGATACGTCGCCGTATAAATTGGTAAATAATTTTGAAGGTTGCTTGGCATCCGCGTAATTATAGTCAAGCCTTGCAGAAGCTGTGAACTTACCACCGGAAAACAAACGCTGGTATTCACCGAACCAACCGATCTGAGCAATTTCAGAGTCCTGCCAGGAGGTTCCGTCGCGCGGCATCATCATGGCCGGCATTACCATGCGCAAATTCTCTGCGCTTTCGTTTTTGTAATCCAATCCCGTATATAAAACGTTACTGTTCCAGGATTTTTTCAGTTCGCCTTTGGCTCCGTAGGTAAAAGATTTCACATCAGAAACCATTTTCCTGTCGGGACTGCCCATGGAATGATCCACCACGGAATAGTAAGAATTAAAATCGAACTTATTAAAAAATGAGTGATCGAAATCGGCGGAATGCTTCAGCTGAAACATCCAGGTTTTATCATAGATTAAATCCATCTGAAGCGCAGCAAACTCTACATCTCTCCCCTGATTGGTATTGATCTGGAGTGTTGTCATATTATTTTCGTTCCATTTAAAATTTCCTTTCGTACCTAGATTATAACGCAAAAATGCGGAACGCACTTCGTTACCGTTACCGTCTTTGTAACGGTCACCTTTCTGGTAAGACCCGAAGAGATTCCAGACCAGTTTTTTCGTGGACAGTTCTGTAAAGGCTTCATTGCGGAAAATGCTGCCATTGCCTTCATATCCAGTGGAAATTCGCCCGCCAAACTTTGGCTGATCCGAAAAGACAGGTTTCAAGGTAATGAAATTGATGGTTCCTCCAAAGCTGTTGCCGTTTCGGAAATGATACGGACCTTTGAAAATTTCAGCTTCCTGCACCATATTCATATTTACCTGGCTTACGGCAGGGTCCATACGGCTTGGGCATGCATTTACGGCATGCGCCGCACCATCGATCACGATATTGAGCTGTTCGTATTTAAATCCTCTAAGCACTGGGTCTGTCGCGTAATTTCCCGCTTTCTTAATCCCCGAAATTTCGGGAATAGAGTTTAGAAATTTACCCGCATCGTGGTTAAGCAAATCCGTGTTCGAGGTAGCGATTTTTGACTTGTTTTTATCGCCTGCAACCAGCTTTACGATTTTTACTACTTCAATGTTTTTATATTGTAAGGTGTCAATGACTGTATTTTGAGCGAAAAATTTCGCGGAGGGCATCAGGAATAGTACAGCAGCCCCCATCTTCAGTCTTCGGGAGACTGAAATATTCTGGAATTTCATAAATTTTAAATTTTAATTAAAGAAGACCTGCCGTTCGCGGCAGAAATAGATCAACTGAAATTAAAATTGGGAGGCGGATTGGGAACGCTGAGTAAAATCCTTTGCCAAAACGGAACAGCCTGCTTAAAAGCTTGCAAATCCGATGCGAAAAGAATTACCCGTTTGCCCAGCCCAGAGACTTGCTGTACATGAATAAAATGAAAATCGAAACCTAAATTACTGAGGCTGAAACTTGGCGAAGTGTCCTGCAGTTCTTTGGATACCTGGCATTTGCCGTGACATTCCATTTCGGGTCTGTTTTTATTCTCACAAACCGATTCATAAAAATCGCGGTTCGCATGGTAATCGATAATGTAAAGCAGATTTTTTGATCCGGAAAGGAAAATCATCAGCGAAAACAATATGGAGCATGCCAGTTTCATGAGTACAAAATTAGAGTATAAGTGTGCTAATCGGTATGATTACAGTCATAAAGCCCAGGTGATTATAATCATAAAAAACTCCGTACAGCTATTGATATTCTGTACGGAGTCCTTTATGGAAAGTGGTGATAATTAGGCTTTATTTTTTCAAAGTCATAATATACTCAACCATTTTTTTTGCATTTTCTTTACTCATACCTGCGTGCGGGGTCATTGGGATTTCGCCCCAGTTCCCTTTACCGCCGTCGATTATTTTGTTTGCCAGCATCTCAATGTCGTTCTCGGTATATTTATCGGCAACTTCCTGGTAAGAGGGGCCTACAAGACGGGCATCAGTTTTATGGCAGGTAAGGCAATCCATTCCTTCAATAAGCGCCAGGCCTTCATGTTTTCCGGCAGCTGCAGAGTCTACCACCTTCAGTGTGGGTTCTTCCAACATTACATTACTTTCTTTCGCGGAATCAATCGGCTTTTTACTGCAGGAAGCAGCCATAACAAGTACACAAATCACTACGTATTTCTTCATATTGCTAAATTTTTAACAAAATTATTTTTTATTCTTTAAACATCTCCTACAAATTTGACGATAAAAGTCATATAAACCGTATGACTCGGATCATACTTGCATGAGTGCAAATATTTCTACTTTTGAGTAAACAAAAATCAATTAAATTATGTACACACTTAAAACAATGGCACTTTCAGTGCTCACTTTGGCACTTTTCTCCTGCGGAGGGGATAAAAAAACAGATTCAATTCCTACAGCAACCACCACCGAAACTACAGCTACTACTACAGAAGCTCCTGCTGCATCCGGAACCAATGAGTACGATGCTAAAAGAGGTTTAGGACCACACGAAAACGTAGATGTAAGCAAATTTGACCCTGCAATGGCGGCTGCCGGCAAAAAAATCGCTGACGTGAAATGTACTTCATGTCACAAACCAACAGAAGAAAAATTGGTAGGACCAGGCTGGAAAGGCGTTACCCAAAGACAAACTCCTGAATGGATCATGAACTTTATCAGCAACCCGGATCCAATGATCGATGTAGACCCTGAATTACAGAAACAACTTGAGCTTTGTTTAGTAAGAATGCCAAACCAAGGACTTGCTGATAACGAAGCAAGAGAGATCCTGGAATACATGCGCGAGATCGACGGCGCTAAATAATTCGCTGAGCAGAAAATTTTAATCAAATATATATATGAAAAGTCTTAAATTATTGGGGCTCTCTGCCATTGTTGCTGTAACAGCGCTGACAGGTTGCAAACCAAAAGGTACTGAGACCGCCGTAAGTGGCGACGCTGCACAAAAAGTTTACGTTGCTCCCGGCAAGTACGATGAGTTTTACAACTTCGTGAGTGGTGGGTTCAACGGGCAGGTAAACGTATATGGCTTGCCAAGCGGAAGATTGTTAAAGGTCCTTCCTGTTTTCTCCGTAAATCCTGAAAACGGATACGGATACAGTGAAGAAACCAAACCAATGCTCGAAACTTCTCACGGTTTTATTCCATGGGATGACCAGCATCACCTTTCCCTTTCACAAACTAATGCGGAAGTGGACGGAAGATGGCTTTTTGCCAACGCAAACAACACTCCGCGCGTGGCAAGGATTGATTTAAAAACATTCAAAACGGTAGAAATTCTGGAGTTACCAAACTCTGCAGGGAATCACTCCTCACCATTCCTTACCGAAAATACGGAGTATGTGGTGGCAGGAACCCGTTTTGCAGTTCCTACAGATGATGCCAACGGCGATGTTCCTATTAATTCTTTCAAAGAAAACTTCAAAGGAGTACTATCTTTTATTGGAATCGATCAGCAAACGGGCGGTATGGATCTTTCTTTCCAGATTGAAGCTCCGGGGATTAACTTTGACCTTTCGCATGCCGGTAAGAAAAAATCGGGCGACTGGTTCTTCTTCTCCTGCTACAACTCTGAAAAAGCAAATACTTTACTTGAGGTAAATGCTTCGCAGAATGACAAAGACTTCATCATGGCAGTGAACTGGAAAAAAGCTGCTGAACTGGTGAAAGCCGGAAAAGGAAGAAAAGTAACCACAGAGTATGCACATAACACATGGGACGAAAGTACGCACAGCGCAACTTCTACCATGAAGAAAGAAGTAGTTGTACTTTCTGTTGAAGATATGAAAGATGCTATGTTCATGATTCCTTGTCCTAAATCTCCACACGGATGCGATGTTGACCCAACTGGTGAATACATTATTGGTTCCGGTAAACTTGCAGCACTTATCCCAGTATTCAGTTTCGACAAAATGATTAAAGCGATTGCTGACAAAAATTTTGCAGGAGAATACGATGGCGTACAGGTTATTAAATACGAAGCCGCTTTGCACGGTGAGGTTCAGAAACCCGGTTTAGGCCCACTCCACACAGAGTTTGACGGAAAAGGAAATGCCTACACTTCGATGTTCGTTTCTTCTGAAGTTGTGAAATGGAATATTAAAGACCTTAAGGTTCTTGACAGACAACCAACTTTCTACTCTACAGGACACTTAATGATCCCTGGCGGTGACTCCGGGAAACCTTTCGGTAAATATCTTGTAGCGTATAACAAAATTACCAAAGACCGTTATTTACCTACAGGTCCGGAACTGGCACAATCTGCACAGCTCTACGACATCAGTGGTGATAAAATGAAACTGTTGCTGGATTTCCCAACCTTTGGCGAGCCGCATTATGCACAGGCACTGCCCGGAGATATGATCTCTAAAAACCAGGTTAAATTCTTTAAAATAGCCGATAATAAACACCCATATGCAACCAAGGGAGAAGCTGAAAGTAAAGTCGTAAGAGAAGGTAATAAAGTACATGTTTACATGACTTCTATCCGATCCCACTTTGCTCCGGATAATATTGAAGGCGTCAGAGTTGGTGATGAAGTTTACTTCCACGTAACCAATCTCGAGCAGGACTGGGATGTACCTCACGGTTTTGCCATCAAAGGCAACCAGAATGCCGAACTGCTGATTATGCCTGGAGAAACCTGTACTCTGAAATGGGTTCCGAAAAAACCGGGAATGTATCCAATGTACTGTACCGATTTCTGTAGTGCACTCCACCAGGAAATGCAGGGATACGTAAGAGTATCGCCCGCCGGAAGCAACACCCCGCTTATCTATTCACTGAATAATAAGAAGGATAATGCCCAAGGTCCTGTAAAAGAAGGGGAAACAAAATAAATTCAGAAATAAAGGGCAGATATTTCTGCCCTTTTTTAATTCAAAAAAAAATGAAAACTCATACCTTAAATAACTTAACAAGAGTTTTACTAGTAGTGTGCGGGATTGCACTTGTGGTTTCTATTTTTGTACCGTTATGGTCCATTTATCTTGAAGCACCGCAATATCCTGAAGGTTTGGCCATGTATCTCTGGGCGAATAAAATTACCGGAGAATACGAGATCATCAACGGACTGAACCACTATATCGGCATGAAAACCATTCATCCCGAAGATTTCTGGGAGTTTACAGTACTTCCTTATGCACTATCATTCTTTGCACTGTTGTGTTTCCTCACAGCTTGGCTGAACAAAAAAACCTGGCTGTACATCACGGCAGTATTATTCATGATCTTCGGAGTTGCATTTATGGTAGATTTCTGGCTTTGGGAATACGATTACGGTCACAATCTGGATCCTAACGCTGCTATTGTAGTACCGGGAATGTCTTATCAACCTCCTTTAATCGGGTTTAAACAGCTGCTGAATTTCGGAGCTTACTCTTATCCCAACATCGGCGGTGGAATTATGTTTGGCGTTGCATTAATTTTGGCTATATTAGCATTTATAGAGTTCAGAAAACCAAAATCTGTCTGAGATTTACATTAAAATACGATCAACTTAATTTTAAATCAAATGAATTTTACAAAACCACTTATTCTAGCAGTCTCAGTTTTAGCAATTATGTCTTGCCAGAAGAGCGGTCCCCAAGATTTCGCTCTCGGTAAAGACCAGTGCGATAACTGCCGGATGACCATCACTGAACAGAAATACGCTACCCAATTGATTACCCAGAAAGGCCGGGCTTATAAATTCGATGACATTATGTGTATGAACATGTATGAAAGTTCGAATCCCGACAAGGCCAACAATGCAAAAACCTATGTGATCGATTTCCCTTCCGGTAAATTTCTGGAAAAAGCTAAAGCTACCTTCATCAAAGGCGGCAGCATAAAATCCCCAATGGGCGGAAACACACAGGCTTATCAGGACAAAGCAGCCGCACAGAAAGCCGCTGCCACGCTTGGAGCCAGTTTAACCAAATAAAGAATTATGTTCAGATTAATGTTTCTTTTTTTTCCTGTACTCATATTTTCGAATATTCTGAAAGTGGGAAAAAACGAACAGTTTAAAACCATTAAACACGCTGTCGCCGCATCAAAAAGTGGCGACAGTATTTTAGTGGAAAGCGGGGTTTACAAAGAAGGCAACCTCAGCATTACGCATCCTTTATCACTTATCGGTATCGGCAGGCCGGTTCTGGATGGGGAAATGAAGTATGAAATCCTCTCTTTCCGCGCGAACAATATCCTGCTGAAAGGCTTCCGAATCATCAATTCCGGTGAAGACGAAATTAAAAACATCGGTGCGGTGAGACTTTACGACAGCCATTATTCTACCATCGAAAACAATATCTTCGAAAACAATTATTTCGGCATCTACATTCAGCGCGGTTACCGCTGTATGATCCGCAATAATAAAATCACTTCAACACGGGCCACTTCACAGGAAGGAATTGGTGACGGAATCCACGCCTGGGTAAGCGAGGAAATCTGGATCAAAAACAATTATATTGAGGGGCACAAAGACGGCATTTACCTCGAAAAAGTTATTAAATCATACATTTACCGCAACTACGCTAAAAAAAATCTAAGATATGGTCTGCACTTTATGTCCTCTAACGACGATGTGTATGTAGGCAATACCTTCGACAACAATAATGCGGGTGTAGCAGTAATGTACAGCAATAACGTAGGAATGGTCGCCAACAATTTCATCAACAACTGGGGCGACGCGAATTACGGCTTACTTTTGAAAGACATCAGTTTCAGTAAAATCAAACACAACAGATTCCAGAGTAACACTACAGCGATTTTTCTGGATGGCGCTACGAAAATCGACCTCTTCAAAAATGATTTCGAAGATAATGGCTGGGGCATGAAAATTAACTCCAACTGTATGGAAAACCGCGTGACCAATAATAATTTCATCAATAATACTTTTGATGTAAGCACGAGCGGATCGATGACCATGAACGATTTCAAAAAAAATTTCTGGGATAAATATGAAGGCTACGATATGGATAAAGACAAAATCGGTGATGTACCTTTTCACCCTTTGAGTTTATATTCTGTACTGGTGGAGAATAACCCATCAATCATGCTGCTTTTTAAAACATTTTTTGTAGATCTGCTCGATAAAACCGAAAAAATAATCCCCAGTCTTACTCCGGTGAATTTTGTGGATGAGCAGCCGTTAATGAAAAAAGTAACCATTTAACCGCTTAGCCGGATTGTTCATCTGACATCCAACACCAAATATCCTGCATCTTAACATGATAGAAGTAAAAAACTTAACCAAGAAATTCGGCAAATTCACCGCTCTGGATGATCTGAATTTGTCCTTCACGAACAGTAAATCCATTGCCCTCATCGGCCCCAATGGCTGTGGGAAAACCACATTGATAAAATCGATTCTAGGACTCAACGTAATTGAGACCGGTGATATTCTGGTGGACGGAAAAAGTGTGAAAGACGATTATCGCTACCGTAAAGACATCGGCTATATGCCACAGATCGGCCGTTATCCGGAAAACATGAGCATCGGGCAAACCATTAAAATGATTAAGGATACGCGGAAAATATCTGAAACCCATCTCGATACCGAACTCCTGGAAAACTTCGAGCTGGAAAAAATGTACGACAAGAAAATGGGTACACTTTCCGGAGGTACTACTCAGAAAGTGAGTGCCGTGCTTGCATTTATGTTCGATCCGAAAGTCATCATTCTTGATGAACCTACCGCGGGCCTGGATCCTTTGGCTTCAGAAATTCTGAAAAACAAGATCATCAAAGAAAAAAACAGGGGCAAACTCATCATCATTACCTCGCATCTTCTGAGTGAACTTGATGATATTGTGAGCGAAATTGTTTTTATGAACGAAGGCAAAATCATCGTACAGCAATCGGTAACCGACCTGATGACCGAAAGAAAATCGGAAAAAATATCAGAATCCATCATCAGCATCCTAAAAGAAATGAAAAAATGAACAAGATCGCACGCTTTATCCTTTTTGATATTTTAAAAAATAAGATTGTAATTTTCTACACCATTTTACTTTTCATTATTTCCTGGTCTGTTCTCGGTCTGGAAAGCAATTATACTAAAGCGACGCTCAGCCTGCTGAATGTAGTGCTTCTTGTGGTTCCTTTAGTCAGCATAATTTTTTCGACCATTTATGTTTACAACAGCAGTCAGTTTATCGAACTCCTGCTGAGTCAGCCTGTTCCGCGGGTGAAGGTTTGGTTCAATATTTTCGTTGGACTTTCTACGGCGCTGGTTCTGGCGTTTCTGCTGGGTTGTGGCATTCCCATTCTGCTTTATTCCTCCATTGAAACAGGATTTTCGCTGATCATTATCGGAATTTTACTTTCGGTGATCTTCACTTCTTTTGCCATGCTTTCGGCCATTATCAGCCGCGACCGTGCGAAGGGAATCGGAATTTCTATTTTCATCTGGATGTTTTTCAGCATTATTTATGATGGGATTCTTCTCGTCCTTATGTTCCAGTTTGCAGATTATCCGATTGAAGGAATTATGGCAACACTTGCAGGCCTCAATCCGGTGGGGCTGTCGCGTATTTTCGTATTGCTCCAACTTGATATCTCAGCAATGCTGGGTTACTCGGGTGCAGTATTTCAGAAAGTATTCGGATCGGGCGGCGGCATGGGAATCTCCATGCTGATTCTGATGATCTGGGCAACGGTCCCGTTTATACTTTCTTTGATTAAATTCAATAAAAAGGACCTTTAATTATTTATTAAATAACGCTTTTTCGTCCTTGTGATAAATATCACGATTACAGCAACTTGCATATGACTACAGTCATACCCTACAGTTAATTTTTGTGAGTACTTTTAATAAAAATTAAGCAATGAAAAAATCGATTATCATTTTAGGTCTGGTTGGGTTCGCGCTGGTTTCGTGCAAGAAAAATGAAACCACTACAACCGATTCCGCTACAACTACCGAAGCCGTAGGTCAGGGACAGGAAGCTGTTCTGGACGATGATTCCAACCCAACAGTGGTACAGTTGGCGGCAAAAAATCCGGATTTATCAACTCTGGTGACCGCAGTGAAAGCCGCAAACCTCACAACATCTCTCAGCAACGCAGGTCCATTTACAGTATTCGCTCCACTGAATTCTGC
>JAHRWY010000038.1:0-4501 GCA_019104935.1 Kaistella sp. | reverse complement strand
AATCTCCGACTGACAGTGCATTGGAAATTCGTATTGCACTTTCGTTTTCGCCATATCGTTCCCTATTTTTTTATTGTGCCGCAATATATAAATTAATTCCTTAAGTATGCAAAATATTTAGTCGAATATGCGAAATATCATGAGCCCGAAATGCCGGATTTTATTCCATTGGAATTCCCGCTTTCATTACTCACTTTTTCTACCTTGTTACGACGGCTTTAATGCACAACAAGGTAGAAAAGAGCTCATACAAAACCGTTCAATCGGGCCTGAAATTTCAGAGCGTTTCTATTTCGGGGATTTTTATTCTTCATCAAGAACCTGAAGAATAATTTCGCAGCCTTTCTTTATTTCCTCCAGCGATAGGGTAAGCGGCGGCGAAATGCGTAGATATTCGTTTCGGTAAAGCTGCCAGAAAACGACCAAACCTTTTTCCATGCATCGTTTTGCAACATTCAAAGTATATTCCGGAGAACCAAGATTTACAGCGAGCATTAATCCGCGGCCGTTGATGTTTTTAATTTTCGGGTGAACCAGTAATTTACGGAAAAGTTTTTCTTTTTCGTCCACTTCATTCATCAGTCCGCTGTCCAGAACTTCTTTCAGCGTGGCATAGCTTGATGCCGCAATCAGGGGATTACCGCCAAAAGTGGTGATATGCCCAAGTTTTGGCGAATGCGATAAAGTTTCCATGATTTCTCTGGAACTCATAAAAGCGCCAACAGGAACGCCGCCGCCCATTCCTTTGCCCATCACCAGAATATCGGGAACGATTCCGTAATGTTCGAAAGCGAATAGTTTTCCGGTTCTTCCAAATCCTGGCTGAATTTCATCCAGAATCAGTAAAGCGCCCACTTCTTCGCAACGGGCTTTGAGTTTTTTCAGATAATCATTTTCCGGAACCAGAAATCCTGCTGCTCCCTGAATGGTTTCCATAATCACGCAGGCTGTTTTTTCGGTTATTCTTTCGAGGTCTTTTTCGTCATTAAATCCGATGAAAGTTACCATCGGAAGCAGCGGACGGAATTCACGTTTATGATATTCGTTTCCGGAAACCGACAAAGCGCCGTGGGTATTTCCGTGATACGAGTTTTTGAAAGAGACAATTTCTTCTCTTCCGGTGTATCTTTTCGCAAGTTTCAGGCTGCCGTCGATGGCTTCGGCACCTGAATTGACGAGATAAGTAACTTCCAAAGGATCTGGAGTGGCTTCTGCAAGCAGCTGGCAAAGTTTTACAGGCATTTCCTGGGCATATTCGCCGTAAACCATGACGTGAAGGTATTTTTCTGCCTGTGTTTTTATTGCTTCGACGATTTTCGGATGCGAATGCCCTAAAGTATTGGCCGAAACTCCTGCGACAAAATCGAGGTATTTTCTGCCGTCTTTGCCGTAAATATAACTTCCTTCGGCTTTTTCTACTTCAAAGCCTGCGGCGAATTGCGTGGTTTGTGCCTGATATTTAAAGAAATCTGATTTCATTATTTTCTGAATATAATTTTGAATTCTGTTTGCGCCCCGGCCTGAGTGGAGCTCTTTTTGTGAGGAGGAACGACGAACAAAAAAGCGGGAACGGAGGACGGATAAAGGCGCCCAAATAAAAAAATTATTCCCTGATCGGAAAAGATTTAAAGCCAGATTTTCTGTTCTAATGCCGTAGACATTTTATGAATTTTTATTTTTTCGGTATTGTTAAAATCAAATTGGTTGTTATTATTGAGTTCTGTATCAATCAGGTTTTTCCACTTCTTTACCTTTTCGGCATCCAAGCCTCCATTAGTATCGCGGTCCATCAAAAGCTGTACTTTATAAAACTCATGTAAATTATCGTTCAGTATTTTACTTGCAAAGTCAAACCCCTTCCATAATTTCGATTTATTAATAAAAAGATCTTTCCTCATTTTACGGGCGTATACCTCAGCCATATCAAAATTGATCTGCTGATAATATAGGAGGTCTTTTACGTTTGGCAAATCTGGATTAATTAATGATGCCGACCGGATGAATTTATTGGTTATATTTTGGTTAAAATTCTTATTGAGTACGCTGAAACCCATTAACTGCCACGATAAATTGATCTGACTTTTTACGGGGTTCTCCAGATTATCAGTTGTAATTTGGTAATCTCCGACGGTAAGTTTACTTTGATAACTCCAAAGTTTTTCGTCATGAGTATTGCTCTGCGCAGAAATAAACGTCACAGAGAACAGTAAGAATGTTAATCGTAACAACTTTTTCATTCCGGTGTTTTATTTCCTTACGCGTTTGGGCTTCTTCGCTTCCTCTTTTGCCTTGGCGTCATCGATGGCTTTCTGGGCCTGGTTATAGAGGGTATCGGCGGGTTCGTACTTTATTTCTTCGTACTCTGGTGTATCAAGGAAAATGTCCTGCCATTTGCGGAGACGGTCTTTGGTATTCCAGTTAAAGTCCGGGAAAAACCGTTTTTCCCTCGCAATTTTACTCATCGGATAGACATCGGTATTAGCGCCGACATTGCAGGAAATAATCTGCACTTTGTTTTCCTCAAACTCCGCTTCTATTGTGCCACAGGTAGAAAGCGCAACTCCTATCCTTTCGGTTTCTTTGGTTTTTTCGTTCGTATCATCGGCATAGGTAATGGCCTGTGCATTACCGATGACTTTTGCGAGGCTGATTTGGTTTTCTTTGTAATAAACGGTCATCAGCTTGCCTTTGATCTGGTTGAACTCGTCCTTTAAATTCAACGAGTCGGCCTTGCTGATGGCGAAGGCGTTCCCCACTACTTTCAATGAATCGATGTATTCGTTTTCGGTGTCGAAATAGGCTTCAATTTTATCGCCAGTAACCTGCTTTTCACCACTCCACGCAATCGGTTTTCCGAAAAGATGCATGATGCCGTCGGTTTCATTAAAACTTAGGGAATCTGCTCTAACCTGAATGTTTGACTTGTACATTCTGGCTTTCCGGTATGCCCTGAGGAAGCTTTTTTTCTTCAAAGGATCGTTTGCGTCCAGCTTTTGGTAAGCCAAGATTCGTTCTGCAGAAAAGTACATGGAATCTTTTTCCAGAATTTTCACGGCATAAGGCCTGTCGGTCATCATCGCCGAATCCTTTTTTTCGTAGATCTCGCCATAACCGCCTCTCATATAACGGTTTTCGGCCGGATCGCGAAGTGTTACGTTTCCTTTGGCTGTTCCGAATCCTGTGATTTGGTTAAAATACATATCGTCGCCGGTAAGCACCTTGCCATTATAATGAATCCTGGAGTTTTTCTTCAGATAAACTTCCTTTGAATTCATGTTATAGGAACCTCTTTCAGTGTAAATGAGGTTTGATGGATTCTTTTTGTTGGTAATCGTCGTGGGACCGAAAAAATCTGCGGTGTTGGTCACCTGATTTTGTTTGATGTTGGTTCCTTCAACGGTATAATCCGGATTGTTGATCTTTACATTTCCTGTAAAATCAATCATTTTGGTAGCCAGATCGTAGGTTGCAGACTTAGTGTACATCACATTGGTTGCATCCGAAATGGTTCCGCCGGTATTGAAATACGCTTTGTTCGAAATCCTGTCGTAGTACAAAGTCTCTGTTTTGATCGTTTGTCTTGGGTCTGTAAGGACAACATTCTTTCTGGCGATTCCTTTCTGGGAATTTCCGTCATACTCCATTTCTCCTGCGGTAATTACAGATCCGTCAGCATTTTGAAGCTTTACGTTTCCGGTAGCTTTGATGAAATTCTGTTCCTCATAAAAAATCACTTCATCTGCAGTGAGCAGCGAGCCCTGATGCTCAAACTGCACATTGCCTGAGAAATAAGGATTCCCGTTGTACCTGCCGGGATTTTTCTGAAAAAAATCTGAATGGATGAGGCGCACTTTATCTCCCGGAGTTGCATTTTGAGCGGTCCCGAAATATGGATCTTTCACCAAAGGGTCCTGAGGTCTGGTGACAATCTGTGCAGAAAACTGAACACAGATCAAAAGAAATAAAACGAAAAGGTTTTTCATTAATTTTTTTTGGTACCGTAAAAATAGAGCGAATGAGAATCAATATTTACACCAAATGCGTTTTCAATTGCTTCTTTAATCCCCTGAATTCTAGGGTCGCAGAACTCGATAATCTCTTCGATTTCTTTGTCTGAATCTTTTTTATAAATCACCAGGTGATCGTGCTGTTTATCGAAATAAGATTTTTCGTAAGAAGATGACGTGAGGGTTTTCTCGCCAAACTGGTGTTTGCGGATGAGGCCTGCATCCAGAAAAA
The DNA here is from genome assembly GCA_019104935.1 of Kaistella sp. Classification (GTDB taxonomy): domain Bacteria; phylum Bacteroidota; class Bacteroidia; order Flavobacteriales; family Weeksellaceae; genus Kaistella. Next base: position 262 of record JAHRWY010000038.1, on the reverse strand, counting down.
TTTCGATGGTATTGTAAATGGTTGCTTTTGAGACATGATATTTCTTCTGCATCATCAGAAGATAGAGGTCATCTACATTGAAATGATGCTCCATGGAGTAAATTTCCTCTAAAATGGTGTAGCGTTCCGGCGTATTTCGGAAACCTTTTTCAAGAAGATACTGTCTTAGCACTTCTTTTATTGTGGTTATATTGAGATCTTTCTGTTTCGGGTCCATCAAAAAAAATTATCTACAAATTTAGCGATTTCATTCTAAATGAAA
>JAHRWY010000033.1:0-18796 GCA_019104935.1 Kaistella sp. | reverse complement strand
TGCAAACTCTTTGGCAGTTTCAGCAATCATATTGATGTTGTGTAAAGTGTCACTGTTCATAGATAGTATTTGCTTTCAAAGATAATTAAATTGGTGAAGCCTGAAAATATTTTTTTTAAATTAGGTTTAATTCCTCATTTTGCGAAAGTTAAATGCGTAATTTTGCGTTCTTTAAAATGATATCAATGAAAAGAATTCTACTTCTGTCCTTTCTAGTGCCTGCTTTGGTTTTTTCACAAATTCCTTCGGGTTATTATGACGGAACTTCAAATTTAAGCGGATATGCGCTTAAAACGAAACTTCACGAGATTATTTCTTCTAAAAATATCAGTTGGCATTACGGAGATTTAAATGAATTTTACAATAAAACGGATTTAGATAAATATTACGATCATGATGCAAGTAATACTACCATCCTGCTGGATATTTATTCTGAAATCCCAAACGGTCCGGATGTGTATGAATATACCGTTGCCAATCTTACAGGATCTGCAAATGCAGAAGGGCAGGGTTGGAACAGAGAGCATATGATGCCTCAAAGTACATTCAACAGTAATTATCCGATGTATTCGGATCTGTTTTACGTAATTCCTACGGATGCACGGATTAATCAGCTGAGGAGCAACTATCCTTATGGTATTGCTAAAACTACAACCGCTCCTTTTTATACTTTTACAAACGGATCGCGGATTAGTGCCAACGGAACGCCGGGCTCCGGTTATACCGGACGTGTTTACGAACCCATTGATGAATTTAAAGGAGATATTGCAAGAAGTTTACTTTATTTTGCGGTGAGGTACGAAGGGAAATTAGGTCTTTTTAATTATTATAACGGTACTTCAGCTGCAAACGACCGAAGCCCGCTGGACGGAACTGAAGAAAAAGCTTTTGAAGACTGGTATCTTGCCATGCTTCTACAGTGGCATAATCAGGATCCGGTTTCACAGAGAGAGATCGACAGGAATAATGAGGTTTATGCATTACAGAAAAACCGAAATCCTTTTATCGATTATCCACAATGGGTAAATGCCATCTGGAATCAGACCGCAAATTCTTTAGAACCTCAGGCTCCCACGAACTTAAGTATTACGCAAACAAGTGCTTATTTTGTAAATTTAAGCTGGACGCCAAGTCCCGATGCTGATGTAATCGGATACAAAATCTATCAGAATGATGTTCTGATTGCCTATACTAAAGATACGTCAATTTCAATTGATCATTTGGAGCCTTCCACCTTTTATAATTTCAAAGTTCAGGCTTATGATAATAGTTACTATCAGTCGATGTACAGCAATAAGGTTTCTGCAACAACTTTAGCGACCGATATTTATGCAAAGGATCTGATGATTACAAAATATCTGGAAGGAAGTGAGAATAATAGAGCAATTGAAATAACCAACAAAACCGGGCATCCTGTTAATCTCAATAAATACCGTCTCAGTACTCAGTTTTATAACAACACTGCAGGTAATTATTATTTTCCCGATGCGTATGAACTTGAAGGACTGGTACAGCACAACGAAACATTTGTTGTGCTCAATCCATATTCCAATTTCAGCTGTATTACCAATGATGAGGCGAGATTTGTAACGGCTGCGCCTCAGCTCACTTTTTCGGGGAGCCAATATCTTGAACTTCGTTATGCTTCGACAACGGTAGATGCGGTAGGAATTAAAGACATGAGTAATTCATCAGTTTTGGGTGATGTTTCGCTGTACAGACTGAGTTCTGTAACGCAACCGTCAAATACATTTACCCTTTCCGAGTGGGAAGCATTTCCTGCTGATTATTGCGAGAATCTGGGCGTTTTGGCCACCTCTGATGTTGGGTTTTATTCTGAAAATAACTGGTCTGTTTATCCGAATCCTGTCGTTGGAAACAGCCTGTATGTAAAAGGGAAACAACTGGAGAACGTGCAGGAAATTTCTGTTTTTGATCTTTCGGGAAAATTGGTTCAGCAAGAAAGTCGGCCGTTTAAAAACAAAAATTCGGTAAATGTGCAAAATCTGAAGCCGGGAGTTTATATTCTGAATATCGATCATAAATCACTGAAGTTTATCAAAAAATAAATCTTCACAGTCATTAAAATCTCCTCAAAAAATTTATTTGAGGAGATTTTTTATTGCCCTATAACTAAACTATTTCAAATACAGTTTCATTCTTGCTTCGTATTCGGGTTTTACTTTAATGAGTTTCCATATTTTTTTGTCGACAGGATTTGTAATCCGATGGTAGATGATTCTGTCGGCAGAATATTTAAAATAAGGATGCGTTTTCAACCAATCTTCAGGAGCGTCGGCGAGCGTATATTTCGCAACTTTCGAATCATCAAGATAAGCAGTGGAAATTAATTTCTGAGCTAAATTTTTATCGATATCATAAGTGTCGATAATTTGCTGTCGGTTGACAAACCCACCAAGTTTTTTGCGGTAACTCAGCATCATGGCGGCACTTTTTTCGTCAAAACCAAATTCTATAAGCTGCTTGAACGTAATTTGGTTGATGTCAACTTTTGAAAAATCGGTTTTGGATTCAGATTCATTTGCAGCTTTTGTAACCACGGACTCGCTGAAACTCTTTTTAGGTAAAGTTGTTTTAAAATTTTCGGGATTCAGTAGAATGTAAGGTTTCATCTCTTCAAACTTTTCTTCAGAAATTACAAAACAACGTGCAATATCATCCAGAGTTTTAAAACTGCCTTTCAGATTCCGGTCTCGGTAATTAATGATGACCTGCGCCTGTTTCTCGGAGAAGCCTAGCTTTTGCCAACCTTCCAGATCAATAAGGTTTGGATCGAAATTCTGGTAAGCGATTTTGGCTTTTTCCGGAGAAATTGATCTGTGATTATTTTTAACTGAAAAATTTTCAGGTGTTTTCTCTGGAAGAAGAAGATAAGGTTCCATTTTGCGGTACTGCTCTTCGCTGATGATGAAGCACTCTTTGAATTTTTCTTTGCTAATGAAGCTTCCACCGAGATAAACTTTGTATTTTAATATTGAACTTGCCTGCTTTTCAGTAAAACCCATTTTTACAAAATCGTCTGCGGTAAAATGATCTGGATTAAATTTTCCAGGAATCGTCAGCGATTTTTTCTCGTAACCGCGGTATGGATAATTGCTGCCACTTTTCGATGGGTAATTTGTAAATCTCTGGTAAGAATCAGTAGATGATTTTTCAGGGAGTAAAATATAAGGTTCGAGCTCCGAATATTTTTCTTCCGATATGGAATAACATTTTTTCAGCTGTTCTTTTGAAGTAAACTCGCCGCCTACAACGTTCTTATATTTTAAGATGGTAGCCACTTGTCTTTCAGAGAATCCTAAATTCTTCCAGTCGGTTTCCGATAAATCATTGGGATTAAATTCTGAGAGTTCTTTCTTCTCTGTTTTTGTATAATTTACAGTTTCAAGAGAATCGGGTGGCCGCTCATCAGTTCTAGCGGAATTAAAATAAAAAAGACCGCCCAACATGATTGCTCCCGATGTTGCCAGTCCTAAAAAATAATTTTTTGCTGCGGAAATTTGTAGAGGTAAGCGCATGATAATTCATTTTGTACAAACATAAAACGAATTATACCAACAAGTTACAGTGAAAACACCTGTTTTATTGCGTTGAAAACACCCTTTTTTATTCCGGTTTGTCTACCAGGGAATCCTTCAGTTTTTGTAACTCAGCTTTTACAAACTCCAGACGGTCGATCATGCTGATGGTTTCAGATATTTTCGAATTGGTAGCGAGTGCGATTCGGGCTCCGTCTAACGTGTATCCTTTTTCTTTTACCAAATGGTAAATAATCTGCAGGTTTTTGAGGTCTTCAGGAGTGAAATACCGGTTTCCTTTTTTATTTTTCTTAGGTTTAATAATCGGGAATTCCTGTTCCCAATATCTTATTAATGAAGTGTTAACATTAAAAGCCTTGGCTACTTCGCCTATCGAATAATAGAGTTTATCAGGTAAATTAAGTTTCATAAAAAAAGGAAATGTAGGTTGGTAAAGGTAGAAATTTTTAGGCTTATTTAGTAAGCAACTTCCATTTTTACTTTTTTGCCTTTTAGTTTTTCGGTAGATAATTTTTTCAGCAAATCTTTTACCTTTTTACGTTCAACCGCAACGTACGAAGTGGTGTCTTTTACTTCAATCAAACCGATATCTTCTTTGCCGAGTTCCCCTTTTTTGATGAGATAGCCTACAATATCTACTTTATTTACTTTGTCTTTTTTTCCAGCGCTGATGTAAATAGTTTGGAAAGGCGTTTTCCCGGGAACACGGTTGCTTTCGGAAACATTTTCTTCCGGAATATTATTTTTTATGAACGGGAAATTCTCATCTTCAGTCATAATTAAATAAGCAAAACCTTTGGCGTTCATTCTTGCAGTACGGCCGTTTCGGTGAATAAAGGCATCTTCTTTCGGCGGTAACTGGTAATGTACAATCGATTCCACTTCCGGAACATCCAGTCCGCGAGAGGCCAAATCTGTGGTAATTAAAATACGTGAAGAATCATTTCTGAATTTCAGCAGTGCGCGCTCTCTTTCATCCTGTTCCATTCCGCCGTGGAAGGTTTCGCGCTCAATTCCTTTTTCTCTTAAAAGCTCAGAAATTCGGTCCACAGCATCCCGGTGATTGCAGAAAACGAGTGTCCTTTTATTTCCGATTTTACAGATTAAATGAAATAAAGTATCTAATTTTTCTTCCGAAGTAGTGATTACTTTTTTCAGCTGAATATCAGGTTTGGAATCGTGAATTTTGAGAAAATTAATGGTTTTTTCATTCTGTAATCCTACAAAATTGGGAATTTTATCCATCGCAGTTGCAGAAGTAAGGATTCGCTGGGAGCAGTTTTCGAAAGCCTGAATTATGTAATTCATATCTTCTTCAAAACCGAGTTCCAGCGCTTTGTCGAATTCATCTAAAACCAAACTTTGGATGGTTGACGGGTCAAAATTTTCATTTCTTAAATGATAAGCGATTCTTCCCGGAGTTCCTATCAGTAAGGCAGGTGCTTCCCGAAAGTTGTTGATTTCTACTTTTTTATCGTGACCTCCGTAACAGATAGAAACTTTGAAATCGGTACCCATTTGTTTGAAAACCTGCTCAATTTGCAGTGCAAGTTCTCTTGCCGGAACTAAAATCATCGCCTGAATTCCCGATGAATTTTTCTTTAAGTTTCTTAGCAACGGAAATAAAAAAGCCAGCGTTTTTCCTGATCCTGTGGGAGAAAGCAGAATAACATCTTTTTCGTTTTCTGTGGCAGTATAGATAGATTTCTGCATCTGATTCATGTCCTGAATCTGCAGTTTTTGATAGATTGATTCTAAATTCATTTTGCAAAGGTAAAAGAAAACGCTTGGGTTTGAAAATGAGACCGGTAAGATTTTAAAATTATACTCCCGAATCTTATTGTAATTATCAAATAAATTCTTAATTTTGCACCACTTTTTGTGGGAACATTTGGCTAAGTTAAAACATTAACAATTAACATCTTCCGTATTTTTCATTAACCACATTAAGCCAAAGATTGAAAAAGAAGGAATACAAATTATTTTATTATGTCAGAAACGACAGACAAAGCAGAGGTTCTTTTGAACCAAAACGTAGCACCAGAACAGTTTGATTGGGATTCTTTCGAATCAGGATTAGATGCTGATGCAAGAAAAGAGAAAAGCGATTTAGAGGAAATCTATAACGGTTCTCTTAACAACCTTCAGGATAACGATGTTCTTGTTGGTAAAGTTGTAAGACTTACTGATAAAGAAGCAATTGTTGATATCAACTTCAAATCTGAAGGGGTAATCTCTCTTAACGAATTCCGTTACAACCAAGGTTTAAAAGTTGGTGATGAAGTAGAGGTAATGGTTGACAGAAGAGAAGACAAATCTGGGCAGTTACAGCTTTCTCATAAAAAAGCAAGAACGCTTAAGGCTTGGGACAGAGTTAACGAACTTCACGAAACTGGAGAAATCGTTAATGGTTTCGTAAAATCAAGAACTAAAGGCGGTATGATCGTTGACGTTCACGGTATCGAAGCATTCTTACCAGGTTCTCAAATCGATGTGAAGCCTATTAAAGATTACGATCAGTTCGTAGGTAAAACAATGGAGTTCAAAGTTGTGAAAATCAACCCTGAGTTCAAAAACGTTGTTGTATCTCACAAAGCGCTTATCGAAGCAGATCTTGAAGGTCAGAAGAGAGAAATCATCGGTCAGCTTGAAAAAGGTCAGGTTCTTGAAGGAACTGTTAAGAATATCACTTCTTACGGTGTATTCGTTGATCTTGGAGGTGTTGACGGACTTATCCACATTACAGACCTCTCTTGGTCTAGAGTTAACCACCCATCAGAAATCCTTTCCGACGGTGAAACTGTAAAAGTGGTAATCCTTGATTTCGATGACGAGAAAACAAGAATCCAGTTAGGTATGAAGCAATTAGAAGCTCATCCTTGGGACGCACTTTCTGCTGACTTAAAAGTGGGAGACAGAGTAAAAGGAAAAGTAGTGGTTCTTGCTGATTACGGTGCATTCGTAGAGGTTGCTCCAGGTGTAGAAGGATTAATCCACGTTTCAGAAATGTCTTGGTCTACTCATTTGAGAAGTGCAGGAGATTTCGTAAAAGTAGGTGACGAGGTAGAAGCAGAAGTTTTAACCCTTGACAGAGAAGACAGAAAAATCTCTTTAGGAATGAAGCAGCTTAGCCAGGATCCTTGGTCAAATATCGAAACTAAATATCCAGTAGGTTCTAAGCACGTTGGAACGGTAAGAAACTTTACTAACTTCGGTGTATTCGTAGAATTGGAAGAAGGTATCGACGGTTTGATTTATATCTCAGACCTTTCCTGGACTAAGAAAATCAAGCATCCATCAGAATTCTGTGCAGTTGGTGATAAATTAGATGTAGTTGTTCTTGAGCTTGATACAGCGGCACGAAGACTTTCTTTAGGTCACAAACAACTTCTTGAAAACCCTTGGGATAAATTCGAAACTAAATATGCTGAAGGTACTGTACACGCAGGAAAAGCTACTGAAGTTTTCGATAAAGGAGCACAGGTACAGTTCGAAGATGCTGAAGTTGAAGCTTTCTGCCCATCAAGATTATTAGAAAAGGAAGATGGTTCTAAAATCAAGAAAGGAGAAGACGCACAATTCAAAGTAATTGAATTCAACAAAGAATTCAAGAGAGTAGTAGTATCTCACACAGGAATCTTCAGAGACGAAGAAAAGAAAAACGTGAGAGAATCTTCTTCATCTAACAAACCAATGGGTTCTTCAAGCAACGAAGAAAAATCAACTCTAGGTGATTTAGATGTATTAGCAGAATTGAAAAAGAAAATGGAAGGAGGAAACTAATTCCGTTTATATTTCATAAAAGTAACGCCTCTGTAACAAGAGGCGTTTTTTTGTGTAAATAAAGCACTATATATAAATATTTTTTATAAATTCGGTGCCAATTAATTAATATATATGAAGAATAGAAATTTACCTTTCAAAATTGCGGCACTGTTTCTGGCGTTTTCCTTTGGAAATTTGCACGCACAGGATTTTAAATCAATTATCAAGAATCATCTCTTAGAAAAAAACACGTTCAAGAAAACAGATCTTAGCAATTTCGAAATCATTAACCATGATTTTTCGCGTTCTATGAACTCAGATGTGGTAATGATTCAGCAGTACTACAATAGTATTCCTATTTACAATTCAGTAGGAACAGCGTTGGTGAAAGATTTACGTGTAAATTATTTTAATGAAAACTTTGCAAAGGATTTCAATACTGCAGTATTGCCAACTTCTGCAAAACCTAGGAAAATTATTTTCGCGGAAATAGGAAAAGCTATGGCGTTAAAAGATGCTCCTTCTTATGAGTTGATAAACTTTGGTGAAGCGGATAAAGAGCATGTTTTTGCAAAGACGCGTCTTACTTATTATATCGACGGAAGTAATAATTTCCGTTTATGCCACCAATTCGAGTTTCAGGAAAAAGGAAGTTCGAATTACTGGGATGTTTTGGCTGATGCATCAACTGGCGAAATCCTTAGCAAGCAGAATCTAAATCTTTCCTGCAGTTTTGATCATGGTACTTTTGGCAGAAACCACGCTGAACATATTGCGGATGAAGTCTTAGGACATTTTGTAAATAATGCTAAGGACGATTCTTTTGCGGAAAAATCGTTGGCTTTAGCTCCAATGGATGCTTCATACAGGGTTTTTCCATTTCCTTTAGAAAGTCCAAATCATGGGTCACGCCAACTATTGTCTAATCCCTGGTTTAGTGATGCGTCTCCGGATGGATGGCATACCATTTCAGGCGGAACTTATGTTGGCAGCCATAACACAACTAGAGGAAACAATGTGATGGCATACGATGATCGCTCTAATTCGAATGCGGCAGGTCAATATGCAGATGGAGGAGCTAATCGTATTTTTGATTTTCCTTTTACAGTAAACGATACTACCGGAAACTTAACTGCTGCAACTACTAACTTATTTTATGTAAATAATAAGATTCACGATATATTCTACCGTTTAGGGTTTAATGAAACGTCAAGAAACTTCCAGGCATGGAATTTTGGTAAGGGTGGTTTACAGAATGATTATGTAATGGCAGAATCACAAGATGGAGGAGGAACCAATAATGCTAACTTTTCATCACCAAGTGATGGTGGAAGACCTAGAATGCAGATGTTTCTGTGGGATCCTGCAATTATCGAGCGGGTGTTTTATAACGCACCTGCTGAAGCTGTAGGCCGGCAGGTACCTAATGTGGTTTCTACAACTTTTGGTCCTGCCTTAAATGCAACAGGAGTAACTGCGGATGTAAAAATGTCTCCGGTTTTAGATGCTTGTACACCATTACCTACAGGTTCTTTAGCGGGAAAAATTGGTCTTATTTTAAGAGGTGGCTGTGAATTCCAGGCAAAAGTTCAGGCGGCACAAGACGCGGGTGCAGTTGCAGCAATTATCTATAGTCTGCCGGACTCAACGCCAACAGGCGGCATGGCGGGAACCAATCCTAATATTACAATACCTTCTGTACTGATTGAAAACTTGGAGGGTGTTTACATGAAAGGATTGTTAGATACAGGAACTAATGTAAATATTACATTAAAATACGACCCCGCAACACAGCCTACCAGAGATGCTAGTTTTGATAACGGGATTATTATTCATGAGTATGGACATGGGATTAGCAATAGAAGAACAGGTACTGGTTCATCTTGTCTGAATTCAAATGTAAATAAAGAACAAATGGGTGAAGGTTGGTCTGATTTCTTTGCTTTAATGCTCACTAACCAACCTGGAGATAACGCCTCTGTAGCCAGAGGAATTGGAACTTATGCAATAACTGAGCCTATTAGTGGTACTGGTATCAGACCTGCTCCTTACTCTCCGAATTTTTCTGTTAACAATTACACTTATGGGAAAACAAATGGGATGGAATATGTGAATGCTTCCGGTGTACTAACGACGGATGTTCATTCTGTCGGTTTTGTGTGGGCTACTATGTTATGGGATCTACATTGGAAATATGTAGAGAAATACGGATATTCTTCAGATGTAATGGCGAACAGTACGAACGGAAGTACAAGAGTGTTACAGCTGGTATATAATGCATTGGCGCTTCAAGGTTGTAATCCTGGATTCATTGAAGGAAGAAACGCAATTATTGCTGCAGATCAAGCAGCTACAGGAGGCGAAAACAAATGTATGATTTGGGATGTTTTTGCGAAAAGAGGATTGGGTATAAACGCTGCTTCGGGTTCAAAAACAAATATCAATGATCAGGTAGAAAGTTTTGATGTGCCTGCAGAATGTATCCTTGCAACAAGCGACGTAAATGTAGCGAATGCATTAAGCATCTATCCAAATCCGGCGAAAAACGAATTCTTCCTGAAATCTGGTAAAAATATCTTAGGAAAAGTAAATGTTGAGATTTTTGATGCAACAGGAAAATTGGTTTCCAGACAGAAAATTTCAGCTGCTGATGCGGTAAATACTCAATCTCTCGTAAACGGAGTTTATGTGGTGAAAGTAACAGGTTTAGGAGTGAATTATTCATCTAAACTGATGATCAAGAAATAATTAAAAATTATATTTTTCAGCCGCTCTGCAATTTTTGTGGAGCGGTTTTTTTTCACGAAGGTTTTAATTATTAATTGCGTTTTCTTCAAAGTTGTAAAGTCAGGATTAAAAAAACGCACTAAAAAACCCATCAAATAAAATCTGATGGGTTTTCTTATGGTTGTTGTCTGAATTACTTTTTGTAAGCAGCGTCTTTAATTCTCGCTTTTTTACCTCTAAGGTTTCTGAAATAGTAGATTCTCGCTCTTTTCACTTTACCTCTTCTGTCAACCTCAATTTTCTGAAGTGCTGGTAAATTGATAGGGAAAACTCTTTCTACACCTACATCACCACTCATTTTTCTGATGGTAAATGTTTTGGTAAGACCGGTTCCTCTCAACTGAATTACAGTTCCTTTAAAGAACTGAGTTCTAGTTTTAGCGCCTTCTTTAATTTCGTAATACACAGTGATGGTGTCACCGGCTTTGAATTCTGGGAATTCTTTTTTAGCAATGTACTTGTCTTGTACGTACTTTAATAAATCCATTTTTTTATAAAAAATATTTTTGTCGAGCTAAGCAACATTCACGTCCTTCGTCAGAGGTTGATTAACAGGTTGCAAAAATACTACAATTATTTTATTCTGCAAATGTTTCATTTAGAATATTTTAAAAATATTCCTAATAAATGAGTCATATCTTTATAAAACATTAACTGTAGGTAGTTTATGTGTTTCTAATCATAAATTAAGTTATAAGTCATACTTTTGTTTTTTGATTATTGAAAATGAACTGGAAAATTTATCAGTTTTTTTGTGAATAAATTAATCAACATGAATCAGGAAAATCAGTGGCCATTCTACATCAGTATCGTTTTGGCGGTATATGCGGTAATAATTTTATTCTTCGTAGTCCGAGGTGCGATGAAGGCGAAAACCATCAGCGATTATGCCATCGGAAATATGGGATTTCCATCTTGGATTGTCGGACTCTCTTTGGCTGCTTCCATGACTAGTGCGGCTACATTTGTAATTAATCCAGGTTTTATCGCACTTTATGGGGTTTCAGGAATTATTTCAATGGCAATTGTGCTGCCTGTTGCCGCTTTTGCATCACTGATTTTTTTTACCAAAGGTTTTGCGAAGTTCGGTAAATCTGTAAAGGCAAATACCATGTCCCAATGGATCGGAACTCGGTTCAAAAATAAATCTTACCAGTTTTTCTTCGCGATTATTGCCATGTTGCTGATTACGTTTATTGTGCTTATTAATGTAGGTTTAACACAGGTAATCTCAAAATCTTTGGATACAGATCCGTTCTATGTATTGGTCGGAATCACAGTTTTTGTTTTTGGATACATGATGTTCGGTGGCGCAAATTCTATGGTTTATACCAATACCATTCAGGCAATAATTATGTTGATTGTCGCATTAATGATGATTTTTTCGGGAGTTGATCTTTTTGAAGGCGGAATTAATGGCTTCGCATCAAAACTAAACATGATCGACCCAAATCTTACAAAAACGTTCAATGGATCGAGTCCGCTGTACCGCGATTTCTTCGAAGTGGTAATCTGTCAGGCGATTGTAGGTGTTGCAATTGTTTGTCAGCCGCACATTATGACAAAATCTCTGATGCTTAAAAATCCCGAAAAAGTAAATTCTTACCTCTTTTTCGCCCTCGGTTCAATGGCTATTTTCTTCCTCATTGTAGTCGCCGGACTTTATGCGAGAATTATGTTCCCGGATTTAACGGTGGATGGCAACAAAATGAAAATGGATGAAATAATTCCGGTTTACGTGGTGAAAAGATTTTCTGTAGCTGCCGGAATTCTTGTAGTAGTTGGGTTAATTTCCGCAGGATTGTCAACTTTGGAAGGATTGATTCAGTCGCTTTCCATTACCGTAACATCAGATATTCTGGAGCCTGTTTTTGGGGAAAAAATTACGAAAAACGGTTTAGTTATCAATAAAGTGGTGATTGTTCTGTTAGCTGTGGTAAGTTTTTATTTTAGCTGGACCCAAATCAAAGACCCAAATCTCAGTGTTGGAATCTTTGGCCAGAACGGCGTTTACGGTTATTTCGCTGCGGCTTTTGTTCCTGTACTTTTCGGAACTTTTGTGAAAAATGTAAAGTCTTCTACCGTTTTCGCTGCGTCAGTGGTTGCAATTGTGGTGCATTTCGGGATTTTCTACCTGAAACTTACGCCATACATGCAGGGAACGGTCGGCAATCCAGGCGTTTCGGCAGCAATTGCGATTTGTTCCTCTGTATTTGTTGCCATAATTTTACATACATTTAACAAAGATAAAGCAGTGGCTTAATGAATGATTTAGACTGGATTTCGAAATGGGCAGATTATCAGCCAAATAAAATTGCAGTTTCCGACCTGGAAACCGGCGAAAATTTCACTTATCTCGAACTCCACCAGAAAGCAAATTCAATTGTTTCTTTACTGAAAGAACAACATAAAGAAGGCGACAGAATTGCAGTAATTATGGAGCATTCGCCCTTTCTTATTGAGCTTTTTTCTGCGTGCCAGCGTTTGGGTTTAATTCTGGTTCCTGTCAATTATAAACTTTCAGCCACCGAAATTCAGGATCTGCTGAAAGACTGCGAACCGTCATTGGTAATTTACAGTGAATTTTTCGATCATCTTTTGCTTTGGGTAAAAGAGTCTTTCTGTACGATAAAACTTGCAGATTTTAATGATAAAGTAAGATCTTTTAAAAACAGTTTCTTGCCTTCTCAGTTTGAAATTGATGCAGAAACACCGATTTTTCTGTTTTATACTTCGGGAACAACCTCAACGCCGAAAGGCGTGCTTTACACCAACAAAATGCTCTTCTGGAACAGCCTGAATACGACCATGCAGCTGGGAATAACGCCTGAAGATGTTACGTTGAGTATTCTTCCGCCCTATCACACTTCGGGCTGGAATGTTTTTCTGACGCCGATTCTGCATAATGGTGGAAAAATCGTAATGCTGAGCAAATTCGATGCGCAAAAGGTAATTTATCATTTGCAAAAGGAAAAAATCACCTTGTTGATGGGGCTTCCCACAGTTCTTCAAATGATTACGAAACATGCAAGTTTCCATACTGCAGATTTTTCTCATTTGCGGTATATTATTTCCGGAGGAGAAGCCATCAGCAAAGACATAATCGAGCAGTGGAAATTTGAGAAAAATGTTGATATAAGACCGGGTTACGGACTAACAGAAGCCGGACCAAGTATCACGTCGCTCCATCAGGATTTTATTTTATCCAAACCAAATTCCATCGGGAAACCAAATTTCTATGTTCAGCTGGATGTTGTTGATAAAAAGGGAAATCCCCTGCCAAATGGCGAAATAGGCGAACTGAAAATAAAAGGAGAAATTGTAACACCCGGTTACTGGAACAATTCTGTCGCTACGAAGGATAAAATTAAAAATTCCTGGTTTCATACCGGCGATTTGGCCTGTCGGGACAGTGATGGTTTCTTTTATTTAATGGGCAGGATCGATGATATGTATATTTCCGGCGGCGAAAATATTTTTCCTCAGGAAATTGAGAAAGTTCTCAATCAACATTCTGCAGTAGCTAAAGCGGTGGTAATTCCTGTAAACGATGAAATTTGGGGGAAAAAGGGAATTGCCTTTGTGAAGGTCACAGAGAAGACTTCCGAAACTGAACTTCGTGAGTTTTTGAAAGATAAACTCGCCAAATTCAAACACCCTAAAGAATTTGTCTTTCTGGAAGAATTTCCTGTTACAGGTTTTGGGAAGATTTCACGGAAAGATCTGACGAGAATTTTCCATCAAAAAAAGCAAAAAAACGGTTCCTGATATGAAAAAGTTGCTCAGTCTCATTGTAAGTATTTTTTTTCTGAACATTTCTGCACAAACCAACAAATCAATGAAAGAAACTCTTCAGCCTTATCGTTTTCCCACGCAGTTTTTAAAGCTTAAAGAAGGCGAAATTGCGTATGTGAAAGAAGGAAAAGGCAAGAAAACCCTCTTGTTTGTGCATGGCTTAAGCAGTAATGCTGACGCCTGGTACCGGAATATTGAAGAACTGAAAAAAGATTTCACCTGCATCGCGATCGATTTGCCGGGCTACGGTAAATCTTATAAAAACGCTGAAAATTTAACTGCGACTTATTTCACTGAGGTCATCCGAAAGTTTACAGAAGAACTTAAAATCAAAAATTTTACACTTGTTGGTCATTCGATGGGTGGGCAGGCGGCGATAAAATTTGCGGCAAAATATCCCGAAAATTTAGACAAACTAATTCTTGTTGCGCCGGCAGGAATCGAAAAATTTACGCCATACGAAGGTGCTGCAATGAAAATGGTCATGAAACAGTCTACGATTATGGCCACAACTCCGGAACAAATCCACCGAAATTATCAGCTGAACTTTTTTAAAATGCCCGCAGACGCGGAAAAAATGATTCTCGACCGAAAAAATATCATCAACGCTTCAGATTTTGATCTTCATGCGCTGGCAATAGAAAACAGTGTAAAAGGGATGCTGGATGATACGGTAACTGAAGATTTTCCAAAGATCAAGACACCGACGCTTTTCCTTTTTGCAAAAAACGATATGCTGATTCCCAATAAATATTTTCATCCGCTTCTCACCATTGATCAGGTAGCAGAAGAGGCTAAAGCGCTCGTAAAAAACAGTAAGTTGGTAATGATTGACGAAGCCGGTCATTTTCTTCAGTTCGAGAAACCTGCTGAAGTGAATAAGGAAATTGAAGCATTTATGAACTGTAAATAATGAAACCAAAGCTTAAAGTTTTCGAAGAATTCAGCAAAGCGCTGCTGCCGCACGAAGCACGATATTTACAGAGTCTGGCCAATTTTCAGGATGCTGAAAAGCGCAATATTTTCCAGAATTTGGTCGATAATTCATTAAATCCCGAACGCGAATCGCTTTTCGATCCTGACATCGACAAAAGAAAATACCATCACATAAAAACCTGGGCTGAGCGTAGACTCAGCCTTCGTGATGTAGATAAAGTAGCGGAATGGCTGTTGGATTTCGACAAAAAACTGGCGCTGGATTTGGTGACCTCAGAAGAAGAAAAGGCGATTCTGGATTATGTGAAAAACTACAGCGACATTACTTTTAATTTTCAGATTTTATATCGGATAATGAGGGATTACCGCTCGTATCTGCTTATCCGGATGCGTTATGAAGATCACATCATTATCTCAGATTTTCTGGAAAAATATCATGAGGTTTATCTAAGAGCCACAGAAATTCAGGAAAAATTATACCAGGCAACCAATGAAATCACCGAACAGTTTACGCGGGCCGAAAACCGTTCGGTTTATTGGGAAAAGTGGCTAAAAAAAGTTTTTGAATCCGAAAATATCAACGGTAACAACCGTTACAAAGCGTTTATTCTTTTAGCTTTCATGTACAACAATACCCGAAATCTCGAAAAACTGCAGCAGATTTTCGATAAAATCGACGGATTTTTTAATAAAGGTTCACTTTATTGCAGGCGATTATTATACAATTATTATTCGAGCCGTGTTTTGCTGCATTCGAAACAGCGAAATTACGAAGCAGCGGTGTATTACGGGAAGCTTTCAATACGTCAGCTGAATGAAGACACTTTAATGTACGTTAATAATCTTGTCTCGATTTACCTTCGTCTGAACCAAAATAAGGAGGCTTTTAATCTCCTGGAAGATTATAAATCGATTTACGAAAACACGCACAACGACCTGCAGAAAATTATTTATATTTCATACTATCTCCGGGCATTGAATGAATTAAATTTGAGCCGTAAAGCTGAAAATATCGGGATTTATTTCCTTCAAAAATATGAAACGGAAATCCTAAAACTCCGTTGGCATCACTTCTTTACCTCTTATATCACTGCTTTGCTGACTAACGAGAATTATTCGGCAATTCTGCAACTCGAAAAAAAATTCGGATTAATCGAAAAAGAAATGACACGTAAAAATGCAGTAAATTATGTTCCCAATATCCAGTGGGCGGTTTCTGTAGCAGCTTTTTTTGAAAATAAAATTTCAGAGGAAAAACTTTTCACCAATATTTCTGAAAGTCTGGCTGACGTCGATATGACCGATCACAACAAAGAATTCATCGAAAAAAACATCGAAATCCTCTCTAAAAACCTTCCGGAACTCAAAGTTTTTTTTAAGTCCTATTTGTGGAAATAACCTTTTAAATGGTGAATTTTTAGTTTTATTATTTCTTCCAAAGATGATTAAGTTTTAAGTCACACCCTGAAAATTTCAATTGTGTTAATTTTTCTTAATGCACATCTCTTATCATTGTATCAATAAAAAATTAATCCAATTATGAAAAAGTCAGTTATTTTGGCATCATTGTTAAGCGCGGTATTTGTAAGCGCACAGGTTGATACCACCAGGGTGAGAGATATTGATGAGGTTACCGTTTCTGCAAGTAAAAAGTTACAGAAAGTAGTAGATGTGCCTGCAACAGTAAATATCATCACTGCAAAAGACATTCAGCAGTTTACCAGTTTTAATGTGGGGGAACTTGCTGCAAGGCAAAAAGGTGTTGATTTTGTGAGAGCCGGCGTTTTAGGAACAGGTATTAATATCCGCGGATTCAATTCGGCATTTAACTCCAAAAACCTTCAGATTACAGATGACAGAATTTCTACTTTAGTGGCTACAGGATTGCCTTTTGGCGTTTTCAGTACGGTAATTAAAGAAGATATTGAAAGAGTGGAAATCCTTCTCGGACCAAACGGAACACTTTACGGACCTAACGCTCATAATGGTTTGGTAAATACTATAAGTAAAAATCCTTTCAAATCTCAGGGAACTACGCTTGCTTTGGGTGCGGGAAACCAGAATGTATTAACCTCCCGAATTCGCCATGCACAGGCAATAAGTCCTAAAATTGCCTACAAGCTTGCTTTCGAACATACGCAGGGAACCGAATTCAATTATACAGATTCAGTGTATGTAAACAACAAAGCTTATCCTGAACTGGATCTTGACAGAGATTTCAACAGTACGAAATTCAATTCGCAGGTGAACATGAAGGTGGGCTCACTTTCTGAATTGGTAGCTTATTACGGTCACAGTAATAACAACAATATTGGGGTAACAAGTGCGGGGAGAAATGCAATTAAAGACTGGAATATCGATGAACTTCAGTTAAAATTCATTCACCCGAGATTCTTCTTGAATTCCTATTACCAGTGGAGTAATACAGACGATACTTACGCGATGAACCAGAGAACGCAGAATTATGTGTCATTCATCAATGCCGGTTTTTCTGATCAGGTGGCAAGAGAGAGATCTTACGATGAACAGTGGTTTGGTGCTTCGCCTACAGCAGGTTTAGCGTTGAAAAGAGGTTCAAGATTTAAGGATGATTCCAAAAGATTTGTTGCTGAAGGTCAGTACAACAATACCTGGGGAGGATTTACTTTAATTGGTGGGGTGCAGTTCCAGCGTGATATGGCTTTCACCAAGAATACTTATATGCTCGATTTTAACGGGCCGATTAATGTGAATCAGGTTGGTGTTTACGGCCAGACTGAATATAAAATTGACGGTTGGGGATTTCTTGCGGCTTTAAGAGTTGATAATCACGATTATTATGGAACAAATCTTCTTCCAAAAGCGGCAATTACCAAAAAATTGGGTGATGGTACTTTCAGACTTACCTACGGAAAAGGTATGGCGGTACCTTCAATTATGAACCTTGAAGGTTATCTGTTTGGTGGTTTAATTTTAGGAAACGGTCTTGGGTTTACACTTTCCGACGGAACCAAAATCAACCCGCTCGATGTAGAAACAATTAATTCTTTTGAAGTGGGCTATAAAGGTTCAATTCAGAAAAAGTTCTACATCGATGCGAATGCGTACTATAACATGTCCGAAAATTTCATCAGCCCGTTAACCCAATTGGCAACTGCCGGAAGAACTGTTACCCATAGAGGAGATCAGCCCATTTCTCAAATTCCGGGCGCTAATCCCGCTTTTGTGCTCACGTATTCCAACTATGGAAAAGTTGATACGTACGGAGTGGATTTAGGATTGAGTTATTACTTCAATGACGCATTGAAAGGGGTGGTGAATTATTCGTATTTCGGAAGAAAAATGGATAAAAGCGATTTGGCAAACGATGGTAACAAAGACGGAAAGGTTCTGGATACCGACTTGCCAATCAACACACCTGCAAATAAATTAACCGTAGGATTCAATTATACAACTCCGAAATTCTTCGGTGGTCTTTACGGAAGATGGGTACAGGATTACGATTTCTTCTCCGGAACTTCTACTGCAGCTAAAACCCAGGATTTAGACGGAAACGGAACCATTGACATCAGAGAAAATTCCTATTATGCACCTTCAAGAGTCTGGAATTACGGCGCACTTGGTGGAATTACAGTGGATATGAATGCAGGCTACAACTTCAATAACGGAATGACGATTGGAGCCAATGTTACCAATTTACTGAATGCTGATATCCGCGAATTTGCTGGGTCGCCATTCATCAAAAGATTGGTTTCTTTAGAATTCAGATACCAACTCGATTTCTTCAACAAAAAAAACAATTAAATTTTTTCATCAATGGCTTTAGAAACCATTAATGGGATTGATATCGACTATGCAGATGTTGGAGAAGGTGATGCACTGGTACTTCTGCATGGTTTAGGTTCAACAAAAAATGACTAGGATTTACAGATCCCGGTCTTATCCCAAAAATTCAGGGTGATTGCGCCCGATTT